>JASLES010000352.1 GCA_030151005.1 Silvimonas sp. | reverse complement strand
GCGATGTAGGTCAGTTTCTCCCCCACTGCAAAGCCACCGGCCAGCAGGCACAACAACATGGCGGCGCCCAGCACGCGCTGGCGGGCGTTTTTGACTTCATGGCGGAAAATCCAGGTGGTCCAGATCGCCACCGCCAGGTTGGACATGCCAAACAAAAAACCGGTGCGGGACAAGCCCAGTTTGGGCGCCAACACCAGCGGAAACAGCAGCGAAACCACCAGCGCGCCCAGATAGTCAAACGTCAATACGCGGCTGACCAGTTCTTTGAATTCAGTCTGGCGCGCGTTGAAAATGCGCATGACCAGCGGGATTTCCATCCCCACCAGAATGCCCAGCACCAGCACGACGGCGTACAGCACGGTTCTGAACGGGGCGGAGAGCCAGGCAAACACCAGAAACAGAAATGCCGCAGAAATGCCGCCCAGCACGCCCACCAGCATTTCAATGTCCACAAAGCGCGTCAGTGTGTCTTCATCACGCACATATCGGGATAAGTGCGAGCCAATACCCATGGCAAACAGATAGCAGCCAATAATGGATGAGAACTGCAAGATGGAATCGCCCAGCAAATAGCTGGAAAGCGCGCCGGCGATGAGTTCATACGCCAGCCCGCACGAGGCCACGATGAACACCGACAAGACAAGGGCACGGTCCGGCAAGGCCGAAGCTGAACGCATTAATACGGATTCCTTAAGGTCCTTCCTGGCTACAGCATGCCAAAGAATGGATACAATTGAATTCTCGTGAAAGGGGAGAGCCGGGCAAATGTTACAGGTTAGTGCGTATCTGCTTCATCTTCTGACTGCATTTGCACTGTTACTGGTGTTTACCGCCGTGTACGTGAAGATCACGCCGATCGATGAATTTGCCCTGATCCGGCGCGGCGTACTGGCCGCAGCATTATCACTGGGCGGTGCGCTGGTGGGCTTTGCGCTGACGCTGGCTTCCGCCATTACGCATTACGATCAATACACGCTGGTGTTTGCCTGGGCGATCAGCGCCATGGTGATCCAGGTGCTGACCTACGCCGTGGTCACCCGGCTGTTGCCCCAAATGAATGAAGCGTTGCAAAACAACAACGTCGCTATGGGCGCGTTGATGGGCTCTGCCTCGCTGACCGTTGGCATTTTGAATGCCGCCTGCCTGAGCTAAACACGTTTTCACTCGCCATTGCCTGATTGCTTGTTCTGGCCGAATCCTTACCGGAGTACACACCATGAGCCTGGGTTCTTTTATCAAGAAGCAGTTCATCGACATCCTGCAGTGGAACGAAGAAGGTGACGGCACCCTGGCGTGGCGCTACCCCATGCAGGATTTTGAAATCCAGTACGGCGGCAGCCTGACGGTGCGCGAGTCGCAAATGGCGGTGTTCGTCAACGAAGGCAAGATTGCCGACGTGTTCGGGCCGGGCATGTACAAGCTCACCACCCAGACCCTGCCCGTTCTCACGTATCTGAAGAACTGGGACAAACTGTTTGAGTCCCCCTTCAAGTCTGATGTGTATTTCTTCAGCACCCGCCAGCAACTGGGCCGCAAATGGGGTACGCCACAGCCGGTAACGCTGCGGGACAAAGACTTTGACATGGTGCGACTGCGTGCCTTTGGCGTGTACGCCTATAAAGTGGCCGATCCCAAGACCTTCTTCACGGAAGTCAGCGGCACGCGTGAGCGTTACACGGTCGATGAGATGGAACAGCAACTCCGCAACCTGATCGTCGCCGGCATGGCGCCAGCGTTGGGCAATGCCGGTGTGCCGTTCCTGGATATGGCGGCCAACCAGGGCCTGATGGGCGACAAATTGCGTGAGGGGCTAACCCCGCTGTTTGAACGTTATGGTCTGGCGCTCGATACCTTTGCGGTAGAAAGCATTTCTTTGCCGGAAGACCTGCAAAAGGCCATCGACACCCGCATCAGCATGGGCATGATGGGCGATATGGGCCGCTACACGCAGTACCAGACCGCGCAGGCGATCCCGTTGGCGGCACAGAACGAAGGCGGTCTGGCTGGTACGGGTGCCAGCCTGGCAGCGGGTGTGGCGTTTGGTCAGGTCATGGCCAACAGCATGGGTGCAGCCGTCACCGGCGCAGCCCAACCTGGCGTGGCCGTGCCTGCAACTACGACACCCGCAGCCCCGGCGCCCGCTGCGGATGGCCCGGAAGCACGCCTGGCGCAGCTCAAGGGTTTGCTCGACAAGGGGCTGATTTCGGCGGCGGATTATGACTCGGCCAAGGCAGAAATCCTGAAAAAGCTGATTGGCTGAGCGCTTGATGGCTGAACCCATATACAAGGTGCCCTGTCCGGCGTGCGGTGCGCCGGTCAGTTTTATGTCTTCCGCCTCGGTCATGGCCGTCTGCAGTTACTGCCAGAGCACACTGCTGCGCGACGCGGATAGCGTGCGCGATATCGGCAAGATGTCCGACATCCTGGCCGACTATTCGCCCATCCAGATCGGCACCTCTGGCGTGTTTGAAGGCAGCGCTTTCAGCGTGGTCGGGCGGATCCAGTTGCAGTATGAAGATGGTTACTGGAACGAGTGGTACACCGTGTTCGACGACGGCAGCACCGGCTGGCTGGCCGATGCGTCTGGCCAGTATGTATTTACGCGGGATTCCCCGGCCCCGGCATCCGGCCCCACCTTTGAAGCACTGCGCCCTGGTAATGGGGTTCCGCATCTGGATCACCTGTGGAATGTGGCGGATGTGCGTGTATCCCGCTGCATTGCCGGCCAGGGCGAACTGCCCTTTGCCGTCGGCGCGGGTTACGCCGTCAAGGCCGCAGACCTGCGTTACCGTGATCGCTTCATGACGCTGGACTGGTCCGAACCCACCTTGCGTTGTTACGTCGGTAAAGCCGTCACGCTGGATGGCATGAAATGCCAGTTGCTGCGCGAAGGCAGCGCTATTGCCGATACCGCCGGCCGGCTGCGCGGCAAAATCAGCAGCCTCAATTGTCCGGCCTGTGGTTCGCCCATTCAGTACGCGCCCGGCCTGACCCGCTTTATGGTCTGCCCGGCTTGCCATGCCGAAAGCGCGCAGTCGCCCGACAAACAAGAAGTGCTGGCCACGCAAGAACGCGTCAGTGCCCGCCCCACCACACTCAAGCCGGGCGATAGCGGCAATATCGACGGCGTGTTGTGGGATGTCCTTGGCGTGATGGTCAAACGAGAAGTGGGCGAGAACGCGTTCTGGACCGAGTACCTGTTGTTCAATGTGATCAAAGGCTTTTTGTGGCTGGTCGAAAGTGACGAAGGCTGGCAGCGCGTGCAGGTTCTGGATGTCTGGCCCGCACCGGCTGGCAACGCCATCACCTGGGAGACCGCCACATTTGCACACCAGTATCAGTACACCGGTGAGGTAGTCTGGGCGGCCGGTTCATTCAACTGGCGCGTTAAAACGGGGGATCGCGTGGTCATCAACGACTATCGTCAAGGCCAGATCACCCTGACCAGTGAAGCCACGGCTGAAGAAATGACCTGGTCACGCAGCCAGCCCGTCAGCGCAGATCAGTTGCAAAAGTGGTTTACCCACGCCAGTTTCAAGGCCACCGCCGCAGCTACGCGCTCAAACACGGGCGGCATTGAGCTGGAAACGCTGGCCAAAGTCTTTACCTGGGGCATGGTGGTGTTGAACATTCCGGCGCTGCTCAATGATGATGACAGCGGCGGCCCGATCTTCATCAGCATCATTGCGATCTTGCTACTCTGGCTGCCCATCTGGGCCTGGCGAAAAACCTGACAATATGACGCCCAGACACATTCTCTATCTGCTTTACGCCATTGCCGTGGTTGGCGGCGGCACCATGCTTGATTACAGCAGTGCGCGCGCCAACAGCCGCAGTAGCGGCGGCTATTACGGCGGCGGCTCGCCTGGCGCTGGCGGCTGGGTGTCCGGGGGACATCACAAATGAGCGATGCCCACGCCTATACGCCTGGCCTGCATGTCCTTGCAGATTTTTACGGTGTGGATGAAGTAGCACTGAGTGACGGCATTTTGCTGCAAACCGCGCTCAGAGAAGCAGCCACAGCGGCGGGGGCCAGTGTCATTGCATCGCACTTTCATCATTTCGGCCCGCAGATGGGCGTGACCGGGGTGCTGCTTTTGCGTGAATCGCATATCAGCATCCACACCTGGCCCGAAACCGGGCTGGCGGTCATCGACATTTTCATGTGCGGGCACGCCCAGCCCAAACACGCGCTTACCGCATTGCAGCATAGTTTGCGGCCCACGCGCGTGGTGCAGCAAAGCATCAAACGCGGTGCACCATAAACGCACCGGCTGGCGCGGCTGATATACCACTCGTCCAGCTGTGGTTTGACTATTGACAAATTTTGCTTTGCAGCAGAGCATATGCCAACGGGTTATCGCCCTTCCCTGCCGTCTTCTTGGTAAACCATGCCAGGACTTTCTTTAGATCCATATGGTTGCCGGGTAGACGCGTCTTGCCAGTTCTGTGTCTTGTTCCCGGCCTGTGTTTATGGCGCCTTGCGGCGCATTGAGGATGCTAATGGTCGGTCATGAACGAGAGTCTGTACGTCTTGCAATACAGTCCTGAAACCAGGAATTTCCACGTCGAAAAACTGCATGTCATGCTGGACAAGAACCAGCAAGCCTTCCAGAGCGGAAAGCCGGTGGATTACGTGCCTTTGGGTATGTATGAACGGCTCGATGAGCTACTGGAAGAAAAAGCCCGCCTGATCAAGGCACGCGCACGGCGCTGAGGCGCAAGATGGGAGTTGGTTATCGCAAAAAACATGAAAGCCGGCAGATGCCGGCTTTTTGTTTGGGCGTTGACAGATCGGACGCGCCAAAAGCAAAAGGCCCAATCATTGCTGATTGGGCCTTCGCTTGAATACTGGTTGCGGGAACAGGACTCGAACCTGTGACCTTCGGGTTATGAGCCCGACGAGCTGCCAACTGCTCCATCCCGCGACAGAGAAGAAGAGTATGTCATGCAATACAGGTTGCGTCAATACCTTTTGCCATTTAATTGAAACATACCCACCCTTAGCGATTTGGACTGGCGGTATCGGCAGAGATTTCCTCGACCCGATGACAGGCAATCATGCGGCCGGCATAGGGGCGCAAGGCCGGGACTTCCGCCTTGCAATGCGCTTGGGCGTACGGGCAACGCGTATGAAAACTGCAGCCTGTGGGCGGGTTGACCGGAGAAGGCAATTCGCCCTGCAGTTTAACCCGTGCCTTGCGGTCCTGAGCCCGGATGACGGGCGTGGCCTGCATGAGTGCACGCGTATAGGGGTGCAGCGGGTTACTCATGATGGCGTCGTTCGGGCCGTATTCCACGGTCGAGCCGAAGTACATCACCATCACGTCGTCCGCCATATGTTCCACCACCGACAGATTGTGGCTCACAAACACGTAGGCGGTGCCGAACTCTTCCTGCAGATCCATAAAGAGGTTGAGGATTTGCGCCTGGATGGAGACATCCAGCGCGGAGGTTGGCTCATCGGCCACCAGAATCTGCGGGTTCAGCATCATGGCGCGGGCGACGGCGATGCGTTGGCGCTGGCCGCCAGAGAACATGTGCGGGTAACGGTGGTAATGCTCTGGCCGCAGCCCGACGCGCTGCATCATGTCGCGCACTTTGGCTTCACGCTCAGCGGGGTTCAACCGGGTATTCAGCAAGAGCGGTTCTTCCAGCTGCGTGCCGATCTTCTTGCGCGGGTTGAGCGAGGCGTAAGGGTTCTGGAACACCATCTGGACGCGCGGTCGCAGTTCCCGCAGTGCGGCCTTGCTGGCGGTCGCGACTTCGATCCCGGCAATGTTGAGCGAGCCCGATGTCGGTGTTTCTACCATGGTCAGCTGGCGCGCCAGCGTGGATTTGCCACAGCCGGATTCCCCCACCACGGCCAAGGTGCGATGCGGTGCCAGTTCAAAACTAACGCTGTTAAGCGCCTTGACGGTGGCCTGACCGCGCAAAAAGCCGCGTGAAACATGGTAATGGCGCGACAGATTGCGTGCGACGAGGACCGGTGCGGGGCTGGAGGTTTGTTCTTGATTAGCCATAAACGGGTTTTCCTGCATCATCCAGCGCGAAGAAACAACGCGCATACGCCTGGTGCGCGGGCAAGAGTTGGGGGTGTTCGGTGCGGCAGCGGTCCTGCACGTACGGGCAGCGCGGCGACAACAGACAGCCCGCGGGCCGATCAAACTGACCGGGTACAACGCCGGGCAAGGTATTAAGCCGTGCTGCGCCCTTGCTGTGTTCCGGAATGGAAGACAACAGCGCCTGGGTGTACGGGTGGCGTGGCGTGTCAAAAATATTGGGGATCGGGCTTTGCTCGACGACCTCGCCCGCGTACATCACCACCACGCGCTGGGCCACTTCCGAGACCACGGCCAGGTCATGTGTAATCAGCACCAGACCCATGCCCTGGCTCTTTTGCAGATTCACGAGGAGTTCCATGATCTGCGCCTGGACCGTCACATCCAGCGCGGTGGTCGGTTCATCCGCAATCAGAAAACGCGGGTTACAGGCGATGGCCATGGCGATCATGACACGCTGGCTCATTCCGCCCGACAACTGATGCGGGAAGGCACCAAGGCGGGAGGGGGCATCCGGGATTTCAACCAGTTCCAGCAGTTCCAGCGCGCGCTTTTTCAGCGCGTCCCCACGCAGACTGGTGTGCTGCTTGAGGGTTTCCATTAGCTGGAAACCCACGGTATAGGCCGGGTTCAGGCTGGAGAGCGCGTCCTGAAAGATCATGCTGATATCGCGACCAATGATCTTGCGTTTGTCGCGCGCTTTCATGCCCAGCAGGTCTTTGCCATCAAAGGTCAGCGCATCTGCCGTCACGCGGCCCGGGGCGTCGATCAGCCCCATCAGCGCCAGCATGGTCACGCTTTTGCCCGAGCCCGATTCACCCACAATGCCCACGATCTCGCCGGCGTCCACCGTCAGGCTGACGTTGGATACAGCACGAAATGGATTGGCCGCGCTACCGAACTCGACGGAGAGGTTTTTGATCTCTAACAATGCCATTACGCGAGCCTCTTCAGTTTCGGGTCCAGCGCATCGCGCAGGCCGTCGCCCATCAGATTGAGCGCCAGCACGGTAATCAGGATTGTCACCCCCGGCATGGTTACCACCCACCAGGCCCGCTCGATATAGTCCCGCGCGGCGGCCAGCATGGTGCCCCATTCCGGCAGCGGCGGTTGTACGCCCAGGCCCAGAAAGCCCAGCGCGGCCGTATCCAGAATGGCGGAGGAAAACCCCAGCGTGGCCTGCACGATCAGCGGCGCCATGCAGTTGGGCAGCACGGTATTGAACATGAGCCGCAGCTTGCCGGCGCCCGAGAGCCTGGCCGCAACCACATAGTCTTTGGACAACTCGGCCATGGCCGATGCGCGCGTCAGGCGTACATAAGAGGGCAAGGTAACGATCGACAGCGCCAGCATGGTATTGACCAGACCTGGCCCCAGTACGGCCACAATGGCGATGGCCAGCAACAAGGATGGCAGCGCCAGCATGATGTCCATCAAACGCATGATGGCCGTGCCCAGCCAGCCCGGATAAAACGCGGCCAGTAAGCCCAGCACAATGCCCGGGATCAGCGAGACGACAACCGATACCAGACCGATCATGAGCGAGAGGCGTGCGCCATGCATCAAGCGGCTGAGGATGTCCCGCCCCAGTTCATCCGTACCCAGCAAGAACCGGGCATGGCCATCATGCAGCCACGCTGGCGGCGTGAGCATGAAATCCCGGAACTGGTCCGATGGGCTGTGCGGCGCAATCAGGGGTGCCAGCAACGCCGCCAGCACCAGAATAATCAGATACACCAGCGCCACCAGCGCGCCTTTGTTAGCGCGGTAGGCCAGCCAGAATTCACGTAGCGGCGTCGGGTGCGCCAGCGCTGGCGTGACCACCGGCGCAGCGGTTTGAGTTGTTGTTTCTGCCATGCCCGTTACCTCGCGTGGCGAATACGCGGGTTGATTACGCCATAGAGCACGTCAACCAGCAGGTTTACAAAAATGATCAGTGTCGCGATCAACAGAATGCCGCCCTGCACCACCGGGTAATCCCGCGCGCCAATGGCGTTGATCAGCCATGAGCCCACGCCAGGCCAGGAGAAAATAGTCTCGGTCAGTACCGCACCGGCTAACAGCGTCCCCACTTGCAGGCCAATCACCGTAATCACCGGCATCAGGGCATTGCGTAATGCGTGGACCAGCACGATGCGAGTCATCGACAAGCCCTTGGCGCGGGCGGTGCGGATGTAATCCTCACGCAGGACTTCGAGCATGGACGAGCGCGTCATGCGGGCAATCACCGCCATAGGGATGGTTCCCAGCACAATCGAGGGCAGGATCAGGTGCGAGAGCGCAGAGCGGAACGCATCCATGTCGTGCGCCAGCAGCGTGTCGATCAACATCAGGCCGGTAACCGGCGTGACGTCGTACAACAGGTCAATCCGGCCGGAAACCGGCGTAATGCCCAACTGAACGGAAAACACCATGATGAGGATCAGGCCCCACCAGAAAATCGGCATGGAATACCCGGCCAGCGCCACGCCCATCACGCCGTGATCAGCCACCGTGCCGCGTTTGACGGCAGCGACGATGCCAGCGCCAAGGCCGACAATCGTGGCAAATATCATGGCGCAGAGCGAGAGCTCTACCGTCGCCGGGAACAGCGTCAGGAACTCTTGCATGACCGGTACTTGCGAGCGTACCGAGACCCCCAGATCACCATGCAAAGCGTGAACCAGGTAATGCCAGTACTGCAGGTAGAGCGGTTGGTCCAGCCCCAACTTCTGCATGGAGAGCTTGTAGAACTCGGGGTCGATATGGCGCTCGCCCATCATCACCAGAATCGGGTCGCCCGGAATCAGGTGAATCAGCGAAAACGCCAGGAGCGTGATACCCAGAAAAGTCGGGATGACCACGCCTATGCGACGCAGCAAAAAACGGATCATGTGTGCGTACTCGCGACAGATAAAGAACAGGCCGGAAACGGCGGGTTGCTGCATCCTGCCAGAACCTGGCAGTGGCGATACAACGGCGGCTTATTCCCGGTTATAGCTGGTGCTTTTTCGTAACACCCAGGGACGACAAAGCCGGCACGCGGGGCGGCCGGCTTGTCGTGAACCCGTTGGCGGCGGTTATTTCAGACCAACACCGTAGAACGAATTAAGCGCAAACGGGCTGATCTTGAAGCCATCGACTTCTTTACGCATCGGCTGATAGACGGTGGAGTGGGCCACCGGCGTATACGGCACGTCGCGTTTGAAGATGACCTGGGCTTGTTCATACAGCTTGGTGCGCTCTGCCTGATTGGGCAGGCTGCGGGCCTTTACGATCAGATCGTTGAAATCTTTCTGGCACCACTTGCCGTAGTTGTTGCCGTCCACGGCTTCGCAGCCCAGCAACGTACCCAGCCAGTTGTCCGGATCGCCGTTGTCGCCGTTCCAGCCAATCAGCATGGCATCGTCTTCACCGGCGCGGGCGCGCTTGATGTACTCGCCCCATTCGTAGGTGACGATCTTGGCCTTCACGCCGATCTTGGCCCAGTCGTTCTGGATCATTTCCGCCATCAGCTTGGCATTGGGGTTGTACGGGCGTTGTACCGGCATGGCCCACAGCGTGATCTCAAAACCATTGGGCAAGCCGGCTTTGGCCAGCAGGGCCTTGGCCTTGTTCACATCTAGCGGGGCGTCTTTCAGTGTCTTGTTGTAGGACCATTGGGTGGGCGGCATCGGGTTGGTGGCCAACTGGCCGGCGCCCTGGTACACCGCATCGATAATGGCCTTTTTGTTGATGGCCATATCCAGCGCCTGGCGCACTTCCACCTTGTCCAGCGGCTTGTGGGTGACGTTGTAGCTCACATAACCCAGGTTAAAGCCGGCCTGGCTGGGCACTTTAAGCGCCGGGTTGGCCTGCATGGCTTTCAGGTCTGCCGGGCGCGGGTACGACATAATCTGGCATTCGCCCTTTTGTAGCTTCTGATAGCGCACGGACGGGTCAGTGGTGATGGCAAAAATCAGCTTGTCCAGCCGCACATCGCCCTTGCGCCAGTATTCCGTGTTGCCGTTGTAACGGATCACGCTGTCTTTCTGATAGGCCTGAAACACAAACGGGCCAGTACCGATCGGCTGGGTGTTGATCTGGTCTGCCTTGCCCGCTTTCAGTAACTGGTCGGCGTATTCGGCCGACATCACCGATGCAAACGACATGGCAATGTTTTGCAGGAATGCGGCATCCACCTTGTTCAGGCTGATTTTGACCGTGTACGGGTCAATCTTCTCTACCTTGGCGATATTGCTATCCATACCCATGTCCGATGCATACGGGTAGGTTGCGTTGGTGGCCTTGTTGAACGGCAGGTTCTTGTCGGTCAGGCGGGCAAAGGTAAAGATCACATCGTCTGCATTGAAGTCTCGCGTGGGCTTGAAATACGGGGTGGTATGAAACTTCACGCCCTTGTGCAGATAGAAGGTGTAGGTACGGCCATCTGCACTGACATCCCATTTATCCGCCAGACCCGGGCGGATTTGTGTAGAGCCCGGAGCAAATTCGACGAGGCGGTTGTAGATGGTTTCTGCAGAGGCATCAAAGTCTGTGCCGGTGGTATAGCGGGCCGGGTCAAAACCGGCCGGGCTGCCTTCAGAGCAATAAATCAGGGTTTTACCTGCCGCCAGGCTAGCGCCAGTGGCCAGGGCCAGAACTGATGCAAGGACGATTCCTGCCTTCATCTGCTTCATTGGTTGCTCCGTTTCCTTTGTAAAAAAGAAAGCCTCGCTGTGCGAGGTCTGTGCTGCGAATGCTAAGGACGCTGCTTGATGACACCATTCGGAATAACCCGTATTCCACACGGTCGCTTGATACTCATCAATGACTTTTGCGATGTCCCGTTGAAAAAGCAAAAACCGTGACTGCCTGATCGACACATCACGGTTTTGATAGCACGCGCAAGCCAGAACACCAGTCAGACCCGTACCGCCCACCCGTTTGGCGGGTCAGGCGGTACGCAAAGGGCACTGTTTTAGTGCACCAGATCCCGGTAAGCACACCAGGTGGCATGCCCCAAAAGCGGGAAAATGATCACCAGGCCCACCAGGTAGGTGGCAAAACCGACCGCCGTCAGCAGCACGATGATGGTCGCCCAAACCAGCATGGCCGGAATATTTTCTGCCACCACGCGCACGCTGGTGACCAGCGCGGTAATGGTGTCCACGTCCCGGTGCGCCAGCATGGGGATGGAAACCGCCGAGATGGCAAACACCACACAGGCCAGCACCAGCCCGGCCAGAGACCAGGCAATGGTAAAGCCCAGGTATTCAGAGGTCAGCGCATGGCTGAAGAACTGCATGCCTACGGCCTCGCCACCGTAAAACAGCGCAAACAGGATGGCAGAAATCCGCTCCCAGCTCATGGCGATGAAACCCAGGATCACCCCCATAAAGGCAATCTGCCCCAGGTTGTGGACCACGTCCCGCAAAGACTGGATAAACGAGGCTTCACGCCCTTCTTCACGCTCGTGGGTAAGTTCGTAAATGCCTGATGCGCCAAGGGGTGCCAGCAGCAAGAAGCCCGTGACGGCGGTAGAAGAGAGGTAGGTGTAGCTGGAGGCAATTTTCAGTACGGCAAAACCCAAAAGTGCCGTGATGAGGCCATAACAAAGACTGGGCAGCGGGTGACGCGTGAAGTCGGTCCAGCC
Organism: Silvimonas sp.; assembly: GCA_030151005.1. Lineage (GTDB taxonomy): Bacteria > Pseudomonadota > Gammaproteobacteria > Burkholderiales > Chitinibacteraceae > Silvimonas. The sequence goes on along the minus strand of JASLES010000352.1, from coordinate 3,508 downwards.
CATTTTCAACCAGTAGAACGGCCGCATGGCGTTCACCTTGCCGGTTTCTGGCATGGAGAAGTGGTCATCGAGACCGTGCAAGTGCAAGTCCATGATTTTATGTCTCCTCTTATGAGCATCTTTAGCGGGTAGTTCTTCCCACGCTTATTGCAATCATTACGTCAACCCCGCACAAAAAGAGACACCGGACTGATGAGCGGTGCAGCAAAAAGGTGCGTTTTGCATCAATGGTTTGCGTCACATTAAAAATTTGCTACCTTTTGTAAACAAAACCCGGGAAAGCTGGCTGAAAACAAAGCCAGTACCTACAAGAGCCTGTCCGCAGTGAAAAGCAAGCACGAACCTGACGTAGTGCTCGTTTTAAAGTCGGTAGCAGCGCAATCTGGGCTGTTGCTGTACTGAGACACTCGCCAACTCCAAGTGCTTTGCCATTCATCTGGCTATCAGGTGAGTAATACGCCACTGGAGGTTATCGATGCTGCTCAGGCGACTTTGCGCCGCGCTGTCCTGTACGCCAGCGTTTGCTTTTGCCGATAGTTTGTACACGTTCCAGACCCCGCAATCTTCCATCGCCAGCCGCATTTACGATCTACACACGTGGATCATGCTGATCATCGTGGTGATCTTTGTGGTGGTGTTCGGCTTGATGTTCTACTCGATCTTCAAGCACAGAAAATCCCAGGGTCACGTTGCCCGCAACTTTCACGAAAACACCGTGGTGGAAGTGGCGTGGACCATCATCCCCGCGCTCATTCTGGCCGTCATGGCCTGGCCTGCAGCGCGCCTTGTCCTCGATCAGAAAGACACCCGCGATCCGGACGTCACCATCAAGGCCACCGGTTACCAGTGGCAATGGGGTTACGAATATCTGGATTACGGCTTTGGCTACCGCAGCCATCTGGCCACGCCCCGTCTGCAGATCGACAACTACAAGGGTGACGTGGCCAAGAACCCCCAATACCTGCTGGAAGTCGATGAGCCCGTGGTGGTGCCGGTAGGCAAGCGGGTACGCATCATGACCACGGCCAACGATGTGATCCACAGCTGGTATGTGCCGGCGCTGGGCGTCAAGCAAGACGCCATTCCCGGCTTTATCCGGGACACCTGGTTTACCGCTGATCATGTCGGAACCTATCGCGGCCAGTGCACGGAGCTGTGCGGGCGCGATCATGGATATATGCCGATCGTGGTGAAGGTGGTGTCCGATGCGGACTTCAAGACCTGGGTCGCTGACCAGCAGAAGAAAGCCAAAGCCGCACAGGACGACCCGAACAAGAAGTGGACCAAGGATGAGTTGATTGCCCGCGGTAAAACGGTGTTTGAAGCCAACTGCGCGGCGTGTCACAAGATTGACGGCAAGGGTGGCGGGCCATTCCCGGCGCTGGCAGGCAGCAAGATCGCCACCGGCCCCAAAGAAGGTCACATCCATATTGTGCTGACTGGCAAGAACGCGATGCCCTCGTGGGCGGGTTTGTCCGACACCGAGATCGCGGCGGTCATCAGCTACGAACGCAACAGCTTTGGCAATCATGACGGCGACTTTGTACTGCCGGCTGAAGTCAAAGCGGCCCGCAAGTAAACGGCAAATCAGGGAACTCACCATGACCACTGCCACCGAAACACTGCACCCGCACGACGCGGATCATGACGCACACGCCGGCCACGGCGACGGCCATCACGGCGCCGCGCATTCTGGCTGGCGTCGCTGGGTATACGCCACCAACCACAAAGACATCGGCACCATGTATTTGTGGTTTGCCTTCAGCATGTTCCTCTTGGGCGGCACCTTTGCCCTGTGCATTCGCGCAGAACTCTTCCAGCCTGGCCTGCAATTCTGGCAACCAGAGTTCTTCAACCAGCTGACCACGCTGCACGGCGTGATCATGGTGTTTGGCGCGATCATGCCGGCCTTTACCGGCCTGATGAACTGGCAATTGCCCTTGATGATCGGCGCGCCGGATATGGCCTTTGCGCGCATGAACAACTGGAGCTTCTGGCTGCTGCCGCCGGCCGCGCTGTTGCTGATCATCAGCCTCTTTATGCCGGGCGGTGGCCCAGGCGCGGGCTGGACGTTCTACCCGCCGCTGTCTGTCCAGCTTGGACCGGGCATGGATTTCGGGATCTTCGCCATCCACCTGATGGGTCTGTCTTCCATCATGGGCTCGATCAACATTGTGACCACCGTGCTGAACATGCGCGCACCGGGCATGACGCTCCTGAAAATGCCGCTGTTTGCCTGGACCAGCCTCGTGACCGCCTATTTGCTGATCGCGGTAGCGCCGGTACTGGCGGGCGCGGTGACCATGCTGCTGACCGATCGCCACTTTGGTACGCACTTCTTCAACGCGGCCGGCGGTGGTGACCCGATTCTGTTCCAGCACGTGTTCTGGTTCTTCGGCCACCCAGAGGTCTACATCATGGCGCTGCCGGCATTTGGCGTGGTCAGCCAGATTTTGCCGACCTTCAGCCGCAAACCGCTGTTTGGCTATGTCTCGATGGTCTACGCCGTCTGCGCCATTGCCATCCTCTCTTTCATGGTGTGGGGTCACCACATGTTTGCGGTGGGCTTTCCGGCCACGGCGCAGCTCTTCTACATGTTCATGACCATGCTGATTGCAGTGCCGACGGGCGTGAAAGTGTTCAACTGGATTGCCACCATGTGGCAAGGCTCCATGAGCTTTGAAACGCCCATGCTGTTTGCCATTGGTTTCTTGTGTCTGTTCACCATTGGCGGGTTCTCTGGCCTCGTACTGTCTTTGGCACCTGTCGACATCGCCCTGCATGGCACGTATTACGTGGTGGCGCATTTTCACTATGTGCTGGTGGCTGGCGCGCTCTTTAGCCTGTTTGGCGCCACCTACTACTGGCTGCCCAAATGGTCTGGCTATATGTACAGCGAACGCATGGGCAAGATTCATTTCTGGTGGTCGATGATTTCTTTCAACATCACCTTCTTCCCGATGCACTTCCTGGGGCTGGCCGGCATGCCACGCCGTATTCCGGATTACGCGCTGCAGTTCACCACCTTTAACGAAGTGGCCTCGGTCGGCGCCTTCCTGTTTGGCTTTGCGCAGATTTTCTTCCTCTACAACGTGATCCACACCATCCGTGGCGGCGTCGGCAAAGCCCCGGCCAAACCATGGGATGGCGCACACACGCTGGAATGGGAAGTCGACTCTCCCGCCCCGCATCACACCTGGGAAACCCCGCCGGACGAGGCACTGGTCCGCCGTGGCCTGATTGCCCAAGGGCTGGAGCACTGAGATGGAGAACCTGATGCGTGATGATCAGCCCGACCGCCGCCGCAACCTGCGCACCGCCTTGATCCTGGCCAGCGTGGCGCTGGTGTTCTTTGTGGGAATCATGGCGCGGCACTGGCTGTTCGGGAATTGAGTGGGTGAGGGATTGTGAATGCCACATCGTCCTGCATACCACGACTTCGTCATTCCGGCCTTGAGCCGGAATCCAGCTACGCCGGTAGCAAGAACACCATTTTCAGCGCCTGCGG
>JASLES010000312.1 GCA_030151005.1 Silvimonas sp. | reverse complement strand
ACACGTCGCTGCCGGAGATTTACCCGCAGCACGGCAACTGGCCAGCGCACTCTCGCCGCTGATCAAGCTTTTGTTCAGCGAGCCCAACCCCGGCCCGCTGAAGGCCGCACTGGAAATCATGGGCGTGCTGCGCAATGAGTTGCGCTTGCCCATGACCCCCGTATCTGCGCAGCTGTACCGGCAGCTGGAAGAAACCCTGCCGGCCATTCTGGGTTTGTGATGCACGCTATGCCTTGAGAAATGCTTAGAGCAACGCGGGCGCCGGGATGTCTTCCAGCACACCGGTTTCCCGCACGTATTGCTGCCAGGCATTGAGCAAGCCCGCAAGCCGTTCTGGCTGGGCTGCGGCCTGGTCGTGGATTTCGCCTGGGTCTTGCGTGAGGTCATACAACTGCCAGCGAGACGGGCCGGCCGGTTCGGGAATGAACACGGCTTTCCAGTTGCCCTGGCGGATGGCCTTGCGCCCGAATAACTCCCAACCGGTGACATGATCTTGCGGGTGCGTCTGCTGGGTGGTGGCCTGCAACCACGGCAAGAGTGAACGCCCGCGCACCGGCAAGACCTCCCGCTCCCGGAAACGGGGTGCGGGGTGTGTGATCCCGGCCAGTTCCAGCAAAGTGGGGGCGATATCCATGACGGTGGCAAAGTCATGGCTGATGGCCTGCTGGCGGGCCAGCTTGCCGTAATGCAGCAGCGCCGGTACCCGAATACCGCCTTCTGTGGTGAACGCCTTGTACAGCCGGGCGGGGGCCGTGCCGGCTTGCGCCCAGCGCGGGCCATACCAGACATATGAATTGCCGCGCCCCAGGTTGCTCAGACTGTTGTCGTAATGGGTGTCGATGACCTGCTGCAGATTGGGGCCAAAGGCCGGTAGCGCCTCCAGCAACGCACCTTCTGCGCCGTTGTCAGACAGGAACAGGATCACGGTGTCATCAAACTGGCCGCTGGTTTTCAGTTGTTCAATCACCCGGCCAATGTTCCAGTCCATGCGTTCAACCATGGCGGCATAAACGGCCATGGTGCGGGCAGAAAAGGCTTTTTGCTCATCGTTCAAGGCAGACCACTCGGCATTGGTGGCAATGACCGGATGCGCTTCTATGTCCGCATCAATCAGGCCAAGGTCTTTCAGGCGTGCCAGCCGTTCCAGCCGCAGGGCATCCGGCCCGGCGTGATACCGATTTGCGTATTTGGCGATCAATTCATCCGGCGCTTGTAACGGCCAGTGCGGCGCAGAGAAGGGCAAATAGGCAAAGAAGGGTTTGCCTGCGGGCGCATCCGCCAGATAGCCCAGCAAACGATCGGTGAAGTAATCGCTGGAGTAATAATCATCCGGCAGTGTTTTGGCGTATTCGCCATCTTCTGCATACAGACCACGCGTGCCTTTCAACAGGCGTGGTACCTGATCTGGCGCGATATCGGCCTCAAAACCATAGTGATTGGCCGCGCCGGGCAGCAAGGCAAACGAGCGATCAAAACCACGTGCATGCGGGCTGCGCTCTGGTGTCAGCCCCAAGTGCCATTTACCAGACATGATGGTGTAGTAGCCGGCGTCTTGCAGGATTTCCGGCAGCGCAGCCACCTGGTCGTTCAGATAGCCTTCATACCCGGGTTTGCCTGCGTGGGCCGGAGTGAGGATTTCCGCAAAAGTGCCTAGACCTGCCAGGTGGTGATCGGTGCCGGACAGCAGCATGGCGCGGGTTGGGGAGCACGCCGAGGCGGTATGAAAGTCGGTAAAACGCAGGCCGGCGTAGGCCAGTTCATCCAGGTGCGGTGTCGAGATTTCACTGCCAAACGCACCGATATCGGAAAAGCCCAGATCATCAGCAAGGATGACCAGAAAGTTGGGTTGCGCAGTCATGATTTATCCGTGGCAAGAGGTGGAGCCGCGCATCACAAACCGCGCGCCTGCAGGCAGGATAAATATAACTATTAGAAATTAAAACAAGTTTATATATAATATTTATTGATATGCAAACAACCCGGCCGGTGGCTTGGGTACATGCATATAACAAAATGGCCCGGACTATGCCGGGCCATTGCAAGATCAACCTGCAGCCAGATCAGCTGCGATAGTCCGCATTGATCTTCACGTAATCGTATGAGAAGTCGCAGGTCCAGATCGTGGCGTTTTCAGCCCCCCGACCCAGTTTCACGGTGATGGTGATCTCGGCTTCTTTCATCACACGCTGGCCTTGTTCTTCCGTGTAGCTGGCGGCGCGGCCGCCGTCTTTGGCAACCAGCACATCGCCCAGCCAGACTTCCAGTTTGTCCACGTCCAGATCCGGCACGGCGGAATAACCAATCGCGCACAGAATGCGGCCCAGGTTGGGGTCGCTGGCAAAGAACGCGGTCTTGATCAAGGGCGAGCGGCCAATGGCGTAACCGACAGCCTTGCACTCCTCACGCGAGGTGCCGCCTTCCACGTTAATGGTCATGAATTTGGTAGCGCCTTCCCCGTCGCGGATGATGGCTTTGGCCAGCGTTTGCGCGACATCCAGCACGGCGTCACGCAACGTGGCGAATTCGGCGCTGGTTTCATCGGTGATTTCTGCCGTGCCAGCTTTGCCGGTGGCGATCAGGATGTAACTGTCGTTGGTCGAGGTGTCGCCATCGACAGTAATGCTGTTGAACGAGCGGTCAGCTGTAAAAGACACCAGCTTTTGCAGCAGCGCTTGTGACACTGCCGCGTCCGTTGCCACATAGCCCAGCATGGTCGCCATATTGGGGTGAATCATGCCGGCACCCTTGCTGATGCCGGTCACCGTGACGGTTTTGCCGCCAATCTGCACCTGCCGGCTGGCCGCTTTGGGGGCGACGTCGGTGGTCATGATGGCTTGCGCAGCTTGCGCCCAGTTGGCCGGCGTCAGATCAGCTTGCGCAGCGGGAAGGGCGCCAATGATTTTCTCGTGCGGCAGCGGTTCCAGAATCACGCCGGTAGAAAAGGGCAGCACTTGTTCCGGCGTGATGTCCATCTGGCTGGCCAGCGCGACACACACCGCCTTGGCACGTTCCAGACCGCTCACACCGGTGCCAGCGTTGGCATTGCCGGTGTTGACCACCAGCGCGCGGATATCGCCACCTGCGGCCAGATGTTCGCGGCACAGGCGCACCGGGGCGGCGCAGAACTTGTTCAGCGTGAACACGCCAGCGGCACGGCTACCCTGGGCCAATCGCATAACCAATACGTCCTTGCGGCCCGGTGTTTTGACACCAGCAGAAGCAATACCCAGTTCAACCCCGGCAACGGGGTGCAGGCTGGACGGATCGAGTGCAGGCAGATTGACCGGCATGGCGCTTATCCTTTGAGAAAAATGATGATCAACAAGAACCCGCAAGCATACCGGATTCACGTGACAATCGGCATTACCCTGCACACGCAAAAATGCCCGGCGGAACCGGGCATTTTATAAAACGGAGGGGATCCGCGTTTCAGTGCTGGGCGGCAAGACCGGGGGTGGCGGCATGCATGATGGATGCCATGGTGCGCTCAAGGTCGATGATTTCTATCGGCGTAACGTTACCGGGCTCTGCGCGGGTACTCCAGGAGTGCGGCAACCAGTGGGAGCACGCGTCGGCAGTCACCACCACGCGATCGGCCCGCATGATGCCGTTGAGGGTGTAAACACAGCTTTTTTCGACCGCCAGAATGGTGCGATCGGGGAAGTAATCAATGCGCTGGGACAACCAGCATTTGAGGGTGCGCAGCGCTGCGCCCAGGTCAATCTGTTCTGCATCGCTGGCCGGCGGGAAACCAGGCAGCGGGCTGCTCGCCAGGCGCGCTACGCCAGACAGGCAATCACGCAAAACACGTGCTTCCAGCTCATCACGCTGCAGCAAAGAGACGCTGGCGGCTTCGTGCTGGGCACCGGGGACGCGTTGCCAGCGTTCGCGGGCGGGGCGGTCCAGTGGCAACAACTGAGGTGGCAGTCCGTGCTGCAGAATGAGCCCGGCCTCCGCCGGCGCGTGATCGCCAGCGCCGCTTTCCAGCAGCGCCACGCTCAGGCCTCGCTGGTGCGCAACCCACGCCCGGGAAAGCCCGGCGAGGCCACTACCAACGATCACGATATCCCAGGCTTGTTCACGCATATCCCATCCTTGAGGGACTTCTACATCATTGTTGCAATTGAGATTTCTTTTAGGTTCAGGGGCGTGGTATTTCACACGACCGTTCAGTCTGGAGCGCAGCATAACGGCTATTGCATACCGTGGCACTGCGCTTCGTCAGCTTAACTTGTAAGTTTATCGGCTTTATTAAGCAAATTGGAAATTGCTTATACAGACGGTAGCAACAAGAGCTTGCGCAGGGGCGTGGGAATGCCGGCGGCCAGCGCTTCCTGGCGGGTAAACCAGCGCCTCTGATCCGATCTGAGGGCCCCCGAGCCAACCACTCGTGCCGGTTGCGGGGTAATGGTGAGCCGGAAATGCGTAAACACATGCACCAGTTCTGGCAACGCGGGTTCCAGCGCAATGGCAAGGCCGAAACGGGCAGCAAAATCGGCCTCGGCATCCAGTGTGGTAGCGGTCTCTGGCAGTGTCCACAAGCCACCCCAAATGCCGGTGGGCGGGCGTTGCTCCAGCAAGATGCGTTCGCCATCCTGCACCATCAGCATGACGGTCTGGCGCTCCGGGATTTTCTTTTTGGGCTTGGGGGCAGGGAGTTCCAGCTGCCGACCTTCCCGCCGGGCGACACAGTCATCAAACATCGGGCAGGTCAGACAGGCCGGTTTTTTGGGCATGCAGACCGTTGCGCCCAGATCCATGATGGCCTGGGTGTAGGCGGGCATATCTGCGCTGGCGGGCAACAAGGATTGCGCCAGATCCCACATCCGGGTTTCGATGGCCTTGCTGGCGATATTGCCGTCGATGCCGGCCCAGCGGGCCAGCACGCGTTTGACGTTGCCATCCAGAATGGCCGAGCGCGTGTTGAAACTGAACGCAGCAATGGCGGCTGCCGTAGAGCGCCCCACGCCGGGCAGAGTGGCGATCTCGTCTGGGGTTTGGGGAAAGACGCCACCAAACTCGCTCATCACTTTTTTGGCGGCTGCGTGCAGATTGCGGGCGCGGGTGTAGTAACCCAGCCCGGCCCACAAGGCCATGACATCATCGTGCGGGGCTGCGGCAAGTTCTGCCACCGTGGGGCAACGGGCCAGAAACCGTGCGTAATAGGGGATGACCGTAGTGACCTGCGTTTGCTGCAGCATGATCTCGGACAGCCAGACACGGTACGGGTCGCTGACTTGCCAGGGCAGATCATGGCGACCATGGCTGGCGTGCCAGGCAAGCAGGCGTTCGGCAAACGGCGTGGTCACGATGTTCTTTTACTTCTTTTTGGGTGGCGCAGGCACAGGAGCGGGCTTGCCCTTGTTCTGCTTTTGCGCGGCCTTGGCGGCTGCAGCTTTGGCCGCGGCGGCTTTCTCTGCCGCCGCTTTCTGCCGGGCAATGAACTGCTCTTTTACGCTGGCATAGTCCACGTGATAGTCCGGTGACGCCAGCGGGCCAGAGAGCGTGATCGGCAGCGTCAGCCCGGCCAGACTGGCCAGTTCTGGCAAGCGCGAACTGGTCGACGCCTGCATTTGGTAGTCAATATAACCCTGACCCAGGTTGATGGCGCCGCCGCCGGTGAGTTTGACGACGCCAGTGCCCACAGCAAGATCACTATTGCGCGCCACGCCATCCTTGATCTGCAGGCTGGCCTGCAACTGGGTGAAGCGCGTGCGTGCGTCCAGGTCAGATGGCTGGGTCACTTCGCTGCCCAAGAGGGCCAGTTGTTTGCTGGTATTGCGCAGCAAGGCTTCCACGTCGATACCGCGAATCGCACCCTCTTTCAGTTGCAGGTGCGCACTGCCATTGGTTGTGCGGCGCAAGTCTTCCAGCGAGGTGCCGGTGGCGGAGATATCCAGATCCACCTGACCGCGGCCTTCAAACCGGCTGGTATCCAGCACGTCGACCAGCAAGGTATTGATATTGGTATCGGTCAGCCGCTGGCGGGCACGAAAAACGGGGAGGTCGCCCGTGGTATCAATCTGCATGCTGCCTTTGAGTTGACCTTCGTACAGCGTGGCCTGCAACGGGTCCATGATCAGCTTGCGGTCACGTGCGGTGAAATTCATGGCAATGTCATCGACATGCAGGTTCTTCACCACCAGTTCACCAATGCGCACTTGTCCTTGCGCACGGGCGTGGCGCAGCCAGGTGAAATCAATATCCTTGCTCTGGTCGACCTGCCGCGCGCCTTCGCTCACCACCGGCAGATACGGCGTCAGATCAAGCCGGCTGATGTTGAAGTCAAACTGGTATTCAGGCTGTACAAAATCATTCACGCCCAGGCTCATGGAGACGGGTTCGTGATCCAGTTGACCGTTGCTGGCCAGATGCAGGAATTCAGAACGCAAATCGAGCGTGCTGTTCCCGGTCAGCTCCAGCCCGATTTCGCCACGCGGTAGCGCCGTATTGCTATACGTCCCGGTGAGTTTGTAGGCCGGCAAAGAAAACCGCGTGCCGCTCTGCATTTCCAGCGGGCTGACAAACTGTGCCGAGAATTTCTGCCCCGGGCTATCAAGCGACACATCAATGCTAGCGTTATCCGCACGCAGCAATCCACCCTGAACGCCCGCCAGTCGCGGCACTTTCATGCTGGCGGAAAGGCGGTTGCCTGGACTTTTCATGTCCACTTGCAGTTTGAGTTTATCCAGCGACAACACGTTGCGCGCCACGCCGATTTCCGGCAGATCCAGCTCGCCCGTCCAGTGTTGATCTGCCCGTTTGCCAGACGCGGATACGTGCAAATCCCCGCCATTGAGCCGCAAGGGCTGCCAGCCGTAGACGAGGTTACCGGTCACGCTGACTTCGGCATCAGAGACCTTGAGCGCCGGGGCGCTGTCACCTTGTTGTGCCAGATTGAGTTTGAGATCGGCCACCAGCAAGCGCCGTTCCTGGGCGTGATAGCGCATGGCGGCGCCACCCTTGATGCGTCCACGCCATTGCACGGCCGCAGGCGGACCAACCTGCAATTCGCCTTCCAGCGCAAGTTCACCGTTCTTGGGATCACCCAGTTTGTCCATGTTCCACTGCAGGCGTGCCAGGCGGAAATACTCATTCAGGCCGTTATCGCGGTAAACCAGGTCGCCGTCGTTGAATGCCACGCGGTCGATATCAAAGTTGATGCGTGAGCCAGCTTCCCGCTTTTGCAGCAGATCATCAAAGTTGTAGGTGCCATCGGGCTGGCGCTCGATATGCACTTGCGGGTGATCCAGATCCAGCCGGTGAACCACCACCGAGCGTGAGCGCAACAGCGGCCAGACGGAGAACTCCACCCGGACGTGATCGGCCTGGGCAAAAATGCGCTCTGGGTGATTGGGCTCGCTCAGTGTGACCTTGTCCAGCAACAGCGCCGGGCGTGGCAAAATCACAAGGCGCGTGCGGCCCTGAACGCTGAGCACACGCTGATTGTCGTGCGACATTTGCGTAGCCAATGCGGCCTGGGCGAAGTCTGCCTGGAGAAACCACGGCACAATGCCGACCGTGGCAATCAGAGCCACAATCAACAATAAGACTAGCCGGAAGGGGAGGGAGTGGCGCAGGTCCATCTGGAGCGATGCTGGTTTTTGTGTAAGTATGGGTTGCCGATGGTCTTGGGATTATCCCTAAGGGGGCGGGATTAAGCAAAGAGCACGTGCTCTATGGATAGGTTCCGCTGTGCCGACGTTCACATAACTCGCTCAAATAACAATTTTGTCTGGAGTTGCAATGCCGTTTCGTACCGAAATCAAGGTTCGCGGGTATCACCTCGACCTCTATGGCCACGTGAACAACGCGCGCTACCTTGAGTTTCTGGAAGAAGCCCGCTGGGGCATGATGGAATCCCACGGTGATCTGGAATGGTTCATGCAACGTCAGTACGCGCTGGTCGTCAGCCGCATTGATATCCGCTACAAGCGGCCTGCCACCATGGGTGATCTGCTGGTGGTGGAAACCCGCTCAGGCGTCATGGCAGAGCGCCACGTCATTGTGGAGCAGCGCATTGTCCGGGCCGATAACGGCAAGGTGGTGGCTGAAGCGGATGTCACCGTCGCCGTTATCCACGCCGATGTGCAAGGCGCGTTGCCCATGGAAGGCGACATTGCCGAGCGCTTCAAATTGCTGGCGGGGGAATAACACCATGCGCCGCGCAATCGGGGTGGTACTGGCGCTGGCCCTGTTCACGCTGGCCGGCTGCAGCGGGCTGCCCATGAGCTGGGAAAAACCGCGCATTTCACTTGCCGGCTTTACGCTTAAAGATGCGACCTTCTTTCAACAGCGCTTTGTTCTGGCGCTGACCGTGCAAAACCCCAACAACATCTCTGTCGCTGTGTCGGGTCTGGATGCGCGTTTGTCGGTTAACGGCATCGAGATGGCGCAGGGTGTTTCCAACGAACAAATGACGATTCCGGCGCTGGGTGAAGTCACCCTGCATATTGAAGTGGTGAGCAACATTGCCCAACTGGTCAAGCAACTGCGGGCGCTCAAGAGTGATGAGGCGCCAACCTACAAACTGACCGGGCGGATTTATTTGCCGGTTAAACCGGATGGCATTGCCTTTAGCAAATCGGGCGATATGCCTCCGCGAGATGACTGGCTGCCCAAAAACCTGCGTTTCTGAGCTCTGGCGCTGACCAGATTCACGCGGCAATAAGAAACCGGAGGCTCACCCTCCGGTTTTTTGTTGCCCGCATATTCTGACTTGTTTAAAGACAAGGCGGGCGGTAGCGGTATAATCGTCTGTTTTGTCAGGCTGTTTCCAGATACCACCATGCCGCAAGCCCGGATTGAATCACTGGACCACGAAGGTCACGGCGTTGCCCGCGTTGAGGGCAAGACCATTTTTGTCGATGGCGCGCTGCCGTTCGAAACCGTTACCTACAACACCTATCGCAAAAAGCCCAATTTCGAGAATGCGCAGGCCATGCAAATTCATACGGAAAGCTTTATGCGCACCAAACCCAAATGTCCGCATTTTGGGGTTTGCGGGGGTTGTTCTTTGCAGCATATGGAGTTCACCGCGCAGGTGGCCGCCAAACAACGCGTCCTGGAAGACAACCTGGAACGTATTGGCACCGTGAAGCCAGAGACCCTGCTGCCGGCCATTTATGGTCCGCAATGGGGCTACCGCCATCGTGCGCGCCTGTCGGTGCGGGACGTCGCCAAAAAGGGTGGGGTACTGGTCGGCTTTCATGAAAAGCGCTCGTCTTTCATCGCCGACATGACCGAATGCCATGTGCTGCCCAAGTTCTTGTCGGACCAACTGGTGCCGATGCGTGAACTCGTTGGCAAGCTCTCTATCTACAACCGCATGCCGCAGATTGAAATCGCCGCAGGCGAGCATGTCACCGTGCTGGTGTTCCGCAATATGGACGCCATTACCGAGGCTGACGAAGCACACTTCAAAGCCTATGCCGATCAGTGGAATGTGCAGATCTGGCTGCAACCCAAAGGCCCGGATACCGCCTACCCGCTGTATCCCAAAGACGCGCCAGCGCTGACTTATGAGTTGCCCGAGTACGGCATCACCATGCCGTTCAAGCCGACCGAATTTACCCAGGTGAATCACGCCGTGAACCGCGTGATGGTCGACCGCGCCATGCGTCTGCTGGACCCGCAACCGGGTGAAGTCATTGCCGACATGTTCTGTGGTCTTGGCAATTTCACCCTGCCGATTGCCCGCCGTGGCGCCAAAGTGCTGGGCATGGAAGGCCTGCAACAACTGGTCGATCGTGCTTTTGAAGGCGCGCGTTTCAACAAGCTGGAACACCTGACCGATTTCAAGGTGGCCAACCTGTTTGAAATGACCGAAGAATGGCTGGATAAACTGGGTCATTTCGACAAAATGTTGATCGACCCGCCGCGCGATGGCGCCATGGAGTTGGTCAAATCCATCAGCGCCGAACACGGCCCCAAGCGTATTGTGTACGTGTCCTGTAGCCCGTCTACCCTGGCGCGCGACGCCAATGTGCTGGTCAACGTCAAGGGTTACAAACTCAAGTCTGCCGGCGTAGTGAACATGTTCCCGCACACGGGGCATGTGGAGTCGATGGCGTTGTTTGAGAAGGATTGATCGACCGCCACAAATAAAAAACCGGCTCAGGCCGGTTTTTTATTTGTGCTTTATTGGGGCGCCTGAACGCTCACACATACGTATCAATTGCCCGCCCAATCGTGCTGATGCCGCTGCCCACTGCGGAGACGCCACTACCAATCGCCGATACCGCAGTGCCCACTACTGACGCTGCCGCGCCAACCGTCTCGGCCACTGCGCGCACGGGTAGCGAGCCGACGCTGGTCACAAGACTGGGGGCGTAGGCGACAAGGGCGCTGGAAACAATAGAGTTCATGGGCGAGTCCGCTAGCGGCTTTCTTTGGAAATAGGCAGCACTGATGCTTTTAATGTAACAGCTAAGTAGCGCATTGGCAGCTTTGTATCGGCATTAACACTTATGCTGTTGCGATATTCTTGCACAATTGCCGGGTGATTTACATGCTACCCAGCTTGTTCATCAAGCCGGCCAGCGTGGCCCGGCCTTCGGTTTTGGTGACCTGGTTCTGGCCTTTGTCTGGTGCAAGGCGGCCAATCACGCGGATTTCATCGGGGGGCAGTTCGCGCAAGAAGCGGGACGGCTCCACAATTTGCCACTCGCCCGCGCGGCGGCGTTTGCCGCAATAACTGATGGTCAGCGAACGCTGCGCACGGGTGATGCCCACGTACATCAAGCGGCGTTCTTCTTCTACCATGCCACTTTCAATCGAGTTGGCGTGCGGCAGAATGTCTTCCTCGCAGCCAATCAAGAACACATGCGGGTATTCCAGGCCTTTGGACGCATGCAAGGTAGACATGCGTACGGCGTCCACTTCTTCTTCGTCCCGACCTTCGAGCATGGTAATCAGGGCGATGGTCTGAGTGACCTCGATCAGGTTCTTGCCTTTTTCTTCACCGTGCTTCTTCACCCAGCCGACAAAGTCCTGCACGTTTTTCCATTTGGCTTCCGCGGGTTTGGGATCGTCGCTGTCGTACAGCCAGGTTTCGTAATCAATGGCCTGCAAGAGATCAACCAGCACCGAACCGGCATCTTCGCGCTGTGCGCGCGGTTGCATGCGGTTGATGAATTCGCAAAAGGTGTGCAGCGCTTCGTATTGTTGGGGCTGTACCTGATGGATGAAGCCCTCTTCAAACGCGGCGGTAAATAGCGAGACCTGGCGCTGGTTGGCGTAAGAGCCAAGGCGTTCCAGCGTGACGTTACCGACACCGCGCTTGGGCGTGGTAATGGCACGAATGAAGGCCGGATCATCGTCTTCATTGGCAATCAGCCGCAGGTAAGACAGCACGTCTTTGATTTCGGCGCGGTCAAAGAACGACTGGCCACCGGCCATGACGTAGGGAATGCGATGCTCACGCAGTTGGGTTTCGATGATCCGCGCCTGATGGTTACCGCGGTACAGTACTGCGTAGTCACTGAATTTGGTGTTGTTCAGAAACTTGTGGTTGAGCATGTTCATGGCGACCATTTCGGCCTCGGCTTCTTCGCTCTTGGCCTCGATCACCTGGATCGGGTCACCAATACCCAGGTCAGACCACAAGGTCTTTTCAAACAGTTTGGGGTTGTTGCTGATCACCGCATTGGCGCATTTCAGAATGCGCGCGACTGAGCGGTAGTTTTGCTCCAGCTTGATCAGTTCCAGGCTGGGAAAATCTGTCTTGAGCAGTGCCAGGTTTTCTACGTTGGCGCCGCGCCAGGCGTAAATAGACTGGTCATCGTCGCCCACGGCGGTGAATTTGCCCGAGCTGCCGGTCAACTGCTTAAGCAACTCGTACTGCGTGTTGTTGGTGTCCTGGTATTCATCAATCAACAGATAACGCAGGCGCTGTTGCCACTTGGCGCAGACCTCAGCCTCCTGGGCGAACAGGTCTACTGGCAAGCGGATCAGATCATCAAAATCGACCGCCTGGTAGGCTTGCAGCGTGTCCTGATACTGGCGATAGAGTTTGGCCAGATGCAGTTCGCCCTCAGAATCCGCGCTCAGCATGGCTTTGTCAGGTGATACCCGGTCTGACTTGAGCATGGAAATGCGCGAGATCGTGCTGCGGATCATCTGCTTGTCGGTGGTGGTCAGAATGTCAGAAATGATCTTCCACTGATCGCCGCTATCCAGAATGGAGAACTGCGGTTTGTAGCCCAGATGCCGCGCTTCTTCCCGCAAAATGCGCATGCCCAGCGAGTGAAACGTGCTCACGGTCAGACCGCGCAGCATGTCGGGCGGCAGCAGCGTGCCCACCCGCTCGTTCATTTCCCGCGCGGCTTTATTGGTAAAGGTGATGGCGGCGATATTGCGCGCATCCATCTGTGCCACCTTGATCAGGTAGGCGATTTTTTGCGTGATCACCCGTGTTTTGCCTGATCCCGCGCCAGCCAGCACAAGACAGGGGCCGTCCAGGTATTTCACTGCTGCGCGTTGCGGCGGGTTCAGGTGATCAAGATTCATGGGTCCAGACAATCGGGGAGGGGGCACGGGGCAAGCGCGCCATTTTACCGGGGTTGCCGGTGAGCGTCGCGGCGATCTGGCAAATGGTGCGTGGCTTCAAAACGCGCCAGAGAACTGGAAGCGCGCACCGGGATGCCACAAGGTGACGTCCGTTGCCACTTGTTCATGCGCCCAGGTCCGACGCTGCAAAACCAGGCACGGATCACCCGCCGGCATACGCAAATGCTGGCGGATATCGGCCTCCGGCAGGCGGGCGGTGATCACGTACTCTGCACGCTGCAACGGTGCTTCTCGCGTCATGTAATCACTGGGGGTGAGGTGTGCGAAATCCTGCTCCAGATAACGCGGATACAGATGCGGATTCACATAGCGGTCTTCGACCTGAATGGGCTCGCCGTTTTCGGCATGCACAATACAGGAGTGATACGCGTACTCGCTGGCGGCCAGGCCCAATGTGGCCAGGGCGGCGGCGTCGGTCGTGCGTGCCAGCAGCAGCACCTGGCTGGTGTGAACATGGCCGCGACTTTCTATTTCGTGGGCAATACTCCGGATTTCGATCAGTGTGGACTGGTATTTGCGGGCGTTCACAAAGGTACCAGCGCCTTGTACCCGATGGAGCAACTGGTCCGCCGTTAATTCGCGCAGGGCGCGGTGTACGGTCATGCGGGAGACGCCAAATTGCTTGACGAGGTCATGCTCGGACGGGATGACGCTGCCCGCTGGCCACGCGCCAGATTCAATCTGCCGGCGCACGTAATCCTTGATGCGAGCGTATGCGGGTGCGGGGCGAAGGACAGGCATGGCGGGCTCGAAACGCAGAGACGCCGCAATATAGCACGCCAAACCACGTTACTGCGGCGGTGTGGTGGGGGTGGCAGGTTGCGACACCACAATGCAATTACGCCCGGCGCCCTTGGCCTCATATAACGCGGTGTCGGCACGCAGGGTGAGTTCTTGCAGGCTTTCTTCGGGCGACCAGTGCGCCAGGCCGCCACTCATGGTGTACGAGGTCAATCCATCGCCAATGCGGATGGTATTGGCCTCGACCAGCGCACGCAGGCGTTCAGAAATGGCGCGGGCTTCGGCCTGGCTGGCACCATACAACAGCAGGCCAAATTCTTCCCCGCCCAGTCGGCCCAGACAATCTGCCGCACGCAAGGCGTTATGCATGATCAGCGTGAAATCGCGCAAAACCTCGTCGCCCACGGCGTGACCGTAACGATCATTGATGGATTTGAAATGGTCGATATCCAGCAGCAACAAAGACAGTGGTCGGCCAGTACGCACCGCCGTATTCATCTGCCGCGTGGCGTATTCAATAAACGCCTTGCGAGAGAGCGCGTTGGTCAAAAAGTCCCGGCTGGCAACTTCTTCTGACGCCGTCAGAATGGCGTCGTGCGCCATGACTACCGCACCCATGGTCAGACCGGGAATCACCACTGCCCCCAAGGTCAAAAAGACCAGGTTGAGCGTGGAGTAATCGGTGTACCAGAAGGTGATTTCAGGGTGCATGACATACAGAACCCCGCGAATGAGGTAACCCAGCGTCAGTAGAAATGCAAAACCGGTCGTGAAGTCGTGGCCGTAGGTGGAGCGGGTTTGCGGGTGATTGCGCAAAATGGTGTAGCCAATCAAACCGTGAAAACCGCCGTGATAGATGGAGGTCACCACCACCCGCATCGCAAACTCGTCTACGTAAAAGCGCAGGCCAGCCAGCACCGCTACAAACAGCACCAGACTGATGACCAGAGGGCGAACCGGTACGCTTAATTGGGAAAACCGCCGGCACCCGGCATAGAACATGCAGATGGCTGCGCCCAACAGGCCATTGCCCACCAGAATGGGGATCACCGGCATATTGAGTGGCGTGGTGAGATAACACCCCAGCGCCAGCAGTTCCAGCACATTGGCCCACAGCCATTCACGCACGCCCGGCAAGCCGCTACGACGCAGTGATGCCAGCACCAGCAGCATCATGAAGTTGAGCAATGCCGTGACAAGGAGAAGAAAGGCGGGGCTCGTCATGCTTGTCATGCTTTATATATATCCCGGCTGCGGCGGCCGGCCTGATTGGTCAATTTGTATTTTATGAAATGATTATGCTGACGTCATTGTGGTAAAGGTGGATTGACGCGTGTGCAAAAATCGGTTTGTCACACAGACCATCAATAAAAACGGGCCGCTGGGGCCCGTTTTTATTGATTCGCTGAGGCGTTCAGTTCACCTCATTGATCGCGTTGACCAGACGTTATTTGGGCACGCTGCCTGTCACGCCATCCACATAGAAATTCATCTGCTTGAGATCAGCATCGGCATAGGTTTTGCCGGCCGCCACAAATACCTTGCCGGATTGATCCTTCAACGGTCCGGCGAACGGATGCAGCTTGCCGGCCTTGATGGCGTCGCGCCGATCTTCCGCCAGCTTTTTCACATCGGCCGGTACCGACGGGCCAAAATCAGCGATATTGATCGCGCCTTCTTTCACGCCCCACCAGATGTTGCCGCTTTTCCAGCTCCCGCTTTTGACCTCGTCCTGGGTTTTGTCATAGATCACCCCCCAGTTAAGCTCAGACGCGGCCAGATGCGCCTTGCCGCCAAATTTGGTCATGTCTGAGTCCCAACCAAAAGCGTAGACGCCTTTTTCCTGGGCTGCCTGGACCACGGCTGGGGAGTCGGTGTTCTGCATCAGCACATCTGCCCCTTGATCAACCAGCGCCAGCGCGGCTTCCCGTTCCTTGCCCGGATCGAACCAGCTATTGACCCAGATCACGCGGGTACTGGCGTTGGGGTTCACGCTGCGCGCACCAATGGTAAAGGCGTTGATATTGCGGATGACCTCCGGAATGGGGATCGACCCCACCACACCCAGTTTGCCGCTCTTGCTCATCTTGCCGGCCACCACGCCCAGCATGTAGGCGCCCTCATAGGTACGGATGTCATACACGCCCATGTTCTTGCTGGTCTTGTAGCCGGTGGCATGCATGAAAATGGTATCGGGGAAGGATTTGGCCACCTTGGCCATCTGGTTCATATAACCAAACGACGTGCCATAGATCACCTTGTAGCCCTGTTGTGCCAAGTCCCGGAACACGCGCTCGGAGTCCGCTGTTTCTGGCACGTTTTCTACAAATGTGGTTTTGACGTCTGCGCCGTATTTGGCCTCCAGCGCCTTGCGGCCCTGATCGTGTGAGTACGTCCAGCCGTGATCGCCGGTGGGGCCAATGTACACAAATCCGACCTTGACCGGATCAGCCGCCTGGGTACTGGCAGCCAACGCCAGTGCCAGCACGGCACAGCCTGCCAGCATGCTTGGGTGTAACCGCATGATTGAATCTCCTCGCCTGGATTGTATGGATGGGTATCGCATGCAATGTAGCAATCTGCTGCGGTGGTACCTATGGGGCGGGTGTTATGAGGGGTATGCGATTTGGTGATTGCCCTGGGATTTGCTGCGCAGGTGGGAGTTCTGTTTCTTCGTTGGCGGA
>JASLES010000289.1 GCA_030151005.1 Silvimonas sp. | reverse complement strand
ACTCGCCATCGTGCACAAAGCCTTCGGTCACGGTCTGACCCAGAAACTGATACAGCGCGGCGTAATAACCGGCGGTATTCAACAAACCCACGGGCTTGCCATGGATGCCGATCTGGCCCCAGGTGAGAATTTCGAACAATTCATCAAAGGTGCCAAAACCACCGGCCATGGCAATGAAGGCATCGCCCAGTTCAGCCATGCGGGCCTTGCGGGTGTGCATGGAGTCGACCACGATCAACTCTGTGCATTGCGCCAGCGCCAGTTCACGCTCACGCATAAAGGCCGGGATCACGCCGATCACCTTGCCACCGGCATCCAGCGCGGCTTCTGCAACCGCGCCCATCAGGCCCACGCGACCGCCGCCGTAAACCAGGGTCAGTTCGCGTTCGGCCAGGACTTGCCCCAGTTCGCGCGCAGCGGCCAGGTATTCCGGCCGCTCGCCCTTGCGGGAACCACAAAACACCACCACTGATTTCATGATGCAATCCAGTTCCGGGCCTGCCCGGTTGGGTTCTAGAGTACGGCTTGCGGGTAGGAGCCCAGCACTTTGACAAAGGCAGCAACGTTGCCCAGGGCATCAAGCGCATTGGCCACGCGTGAGTCAGACACGTGCCCTTCTACATCAATAAAGAATACGTATTCCCACAGGCCGGTGCGGCTGGGTCGGCTTTCAAACTTGCTCATCGACACGCCATTGACAGACAAGGGCTCAACCAGGGACGCCAGCGCACCCGGGCGATTGGGGGCGGAAACCACCAACGAGGTCCGATCCTTGCCCGACGGGCCGGTCGCCTGACCACCCAGCACCAGAAAGCGCGTGGTGTTATTGGGCTCGTCTTCAATGTTTTGCGCCAGGCGAGTCAAGCCGAAACGCTCGGCAGCGGCATCACCGGCAATGGCCGCGCTGTTGGGTTCCTTGCTGGCCAGACGCGCCGCTTCCGCGTTGCTGGCAACAGAAATCCGTTCTACGCCGGCCGGCAGGTTCTTGTTCAGCCATTCATGGCATTGCGCCAGGCTTTGCGCATGCGAATACACCCGCAAAATCCCGGCAACGCCTTCACCCTTGCGCAAAAGGTGGTGATGAATGCGCAGCACGACTTCGCCGCAAATATTGAGCGGAGAGCTGACCATAAGGTCCAGCGTACGGCCGACAGCGCCTTCGGTGGAGTTCTCGACCGGCGCAACCACGTAGTCAGCCGAACCCGATTCCACCACGCGGAATGCTTCGTCAATCGAACCACAAGCCAGCGTATTGGCGGCATGGCCAAAATGCTTGATGGCCGCAGCCTGGCTGAACGTGCCTTCCGGCCCCAGATAGGCGATGGTCAGCGGACGCTCTAGCGCCAGACACGCCGACATCACCTCGCGGAACAGTTTGGCGGCTGCTTCGTCAGACAAAGGCCCAGTGTTGAGCGACTTGATGCGCGCCAGCACCTGCGCCTCGCGCTCTGGCCGGTACACCACGCCACCACCCTTGATTTCGCCAATGGTGCGGGCGTGCTCGGCACGCTGGTTCAACAGCTTGAGAATTTCTGCGTCGATGCGATCAATCGCATCACGGTGGCCCTTGAGCAGCTCGTCAGACATGCCCTCTCCTGTGGCAATATTTTATTTGTTCAATATGCAAATGGTTTGCACCAGCGCGCAGTGTACCACCCCTGCCTGTCACCGCACTGAGAGCACGACCAGTAAACGGGCGCTGGCAAGGCACCCGCACCGACGCCGGTACGGCAAGCGAGGATAACGCAGCCAGCGCCCGCTTACCGGTGGGGCTTATCGGCTGCGCGCAAAGTCGCGCATAAACTCGGTTAATGCGCGCACGCCTTCCAGCGGCATGGCGTTGTAAATAGAGGCCCGCATGCCGCCAACGGAACGGTGGCCCTTCAGTTGCAACAGACCGTGCGCTTGCGCACCTTCCAGGAAAGCATCATCCAGCGCTTCATCGGCCAGACGGAACGGTACGTTCATGCGCGAACGGAATGGACGCTCTACCGGGCAATTGTAAAAACCGTTGGAGTTATCAATGGTTTCGTACAACAGCGACGCTTTTTCGATATTGCGCGCTTCCATCGCCCCTACGCCGCCATTGTTCAACAGCCACTTGAACACCAGACCTGCCACATAGATGGCAAAGGTGGGCGGCGTGTTGTAGAGCGAATCGGCAGCGGCATGCACCTGGTAATCCATCATGGTCGGCGTACCGGCGCGGGCTTTGCCCAGCAGGTCTTCACGGATGATGGCCAGCGTCATGCCCGACGGGCCGATATTCTTTTGCGCCCCGGCGTAAATCAGCCCATAGCGGGCGATGTCCAGCGGTCTTGAGAGAATGTTGGACGACATATCGCACACCAGCGGCACGTCGCCACTATCAGGCGTGTGCTGGAACTCGACGCCACCAATGGTTTCATTGGAGCAATAGTGCAGATAGGCCGCGTTATCGCTGCGCTTCCAGCTGGCTTCATCCGGCACATAGGTGCCGTTGCGATCCTCATTGGAGGCCACCACGTTCACCCTGGCGTAGCGACGCGCTTCCTTGATGGCAATGCGCGACCAGTGGCCAGTGTCGACGTAATCCACGGCGGAAGACTCTGTCGCCAGATTCAAAGGCAGCATACTGAAATTGAAGTGCGCCCCACCCTGCAGGAACAACACTTTGTAGTTGGCCGGAATATTCAGCAGCTTGCGAAAATCGGCTTCCGCCTCGTGGAGGATCTGCGTGAATTCTTTGCCACGGTGGCTCATTTCCATGACACACATGCCAGAACCATGCCAATCGGTCATTTCTGCCTGAACGGTAAGCAAAACGTCCCGGGGCAAAACGGCCGGGCCAGAGCTGAAATTGTAGACTTGGGTCATGGTGATCCTTGTTGGCATGTCTCTCGGCCAGGAGCGGCCGGGAGGTTCATTTTATCCATCTGTGGCAAAGACGGGGGAAACAGAACGACGAAATCCACGGCATATCAGACCACGCTGATTGCCATTGGTGCCAAAGCCTGATCAGGCCAGCAGAAAATGGGCGCGCGCCTGTGCGACGGGCTTGCTGCGATCATCTTGCCACGCGGTCATCAGCACATTGGCGATCCGCTTGCCCTGGCGCACGATGTCACAGCGGCAATAGAGGTCCTGAGCGCGGCCGGTACGCAAATAATCGATCGAAAAATCGATCACGCGCGGAATACCTTCACCTTCTCGCTGCCACATCAAGTGCAGCACCGCGGCGTTTTCCAGGAAACCACCAATCACGCCACCATGCAGCGCCGGCAAGATGGTGTTGCCAATGTTCTTGTCGTTGAAAGGCAAATAAAACAGCGGTTCAGCGTTTTCTTCCCGGACTTCGATACCCAGCAGGCTGGCGTACGGAATGGCGGCAATGGCGCGGGACAAATCGTCAATGGTCTGGATGTTGGCCAGGGCGCTCATGCTGTTTCTCCTGCGCTGGCAATGCCCGTACTGCCTTTGGGTTCCATGCCACGGGCAAAGGTCGCAACACCATGGGCGACCGGTTTTTCAGGATCGTCCTGATACGCCGTGGCGCGGGTAAAGGCCACGTGGTCAGTCAGGCGATAACATTCGGCGGTGCAATACACCGGCAAATCCGGCCGGGCCGGGCGCAGGTAATCAATCCGCAGGTCTAGCGTAGCCACCGGCTCGGGGGCGCGCAGCAGAGAGTAAATAGCGGTACCGCTGGCAGTATCGATCAGTGAAGTGACCACGCCGCCATGAATGACGCGGGTATGCGGATTGCCAATCAGCTTTTCACTGAAAGGTAGTTTGAGGGTGATACGGCCGCGCTCGGCATTGGCAAACTCCATGCCCAACTCACGGCAGTGCGGCAGGTTCATGAACCACTGCTGCAATTGTTCAAAAAATACCGGTTCTTCTACGGGTAGCCACAAGCCATTCATGGTCGTCACTCCAGAGAAAACAACGCGACCGTAAAAACGGTCGCGTTGTGGTACCGATGGCGCCATCACCAACAAGGGCGCATCGCAGGTTCATTGCGGGTTAATAACCCGGCAAATTACTCGGGCTGGTCAGCGGCGCCGGTTTCAGCGCCGCCTGCGGCTTCGGCATCTTCGGCTTCAATTTCGTCTTCCGCATCAGCTTCCACCACTTTTTCCAGACCAGAGAGCAATTCGCCTTCGTCCAGATTGATCAGACGCACGCCTTGCGCTGCGCGGCCAGTCTCGCGGATTTCCGCAACTTTGGTCCGGATCAGCACACCACCCGTGGTGATCAGCATGACGTCATCGCTTTCTTCCACCAGCGTTGCGGCCACGAGCTTGCCGTTACGCTCGCCGGTATCAATGGCGATCACGCCTTGCGTGCCGCGACTGGTCAGGCGGTAATCGCCCACCGGCGTACGCTTGCCATAACCGTTTTCTGTGGCCGTCAGCACTTGCTGCGTGGTGTTTTCCGGGCTGGCAACGAGGAGCGAAATCAGCTTCTGACCTTCGCCCAGCTTCATGCCACGCACACCGCGGGAGTTACGACCCATCGGACGAACCTTGTCTTCCGCAAAGCGGACAGACTTGCCGGCATCAGAGAACAGCATGACCTGGCCACCTTCAATGGAGACCAGATCGCCTTCTTCCAGCGACTCGTCTTCCACCACGGTTTCCTCGTCAGCGCCGCCTTCTTCATCCACCACCACACCACCCTTGCCACGGGTCAGCGCCACACCCACAAGGTAATTACCCTCATCAAGGTTAATGGCGATGATGCCGCGACGCATCGGGCGGGAGAACGCGGTCAGCGGGGTCTTCTTGACGGTGCCGTCTGCCGTGGCCATGAACACAAACTGGTCATCGGTAAATTCTTTCACCGGCAAGATGGCGTTGATCTTCTCGCCTTCTTCCAGCGGCAGCAGATTGTTGATCGGCTTGCCACGGCTGTTACGGCCGCCTTGCGGTACTTCATATACCTTCAGCCAGTACACGCGGCCACGGGAAGAGAAGCACAGCACGTAATCGTGCGTGTTGGCGACAAACAGGTTGTCGATAAAATCGTCTTCTTTGGTCGCTGCAGCCTGCTTGCCACGGCCGCCACGACGCTGTGCGCGGTATTCTTCGGTCGGCGTGGCCTTCATGTAGCCACCATGCGTCAACGTCACCACCATGTCTTGCGGCGTGATCAGATCTTCGAGGTTGATGTCCTCAGCGTGCGCGATGATTTCCGAACGACGCTTGTCACCAAACGTGGTTTTTACTTCTTCCAGTTCGGTGGCAATGATCTCGGTAACGCGTTCCGGGCGGGCAAGGATGTCGAGCAAATCAAGGATACGTTCCATGATTTCTTTGTACTCGGTCACGATCTTGTCTTGTTCCAGACCGGTCAGGCGCTGCAGACGCAGTTCCAGAATGGCCTGTGCTTGCGCATCAGACAGTCGATAACCATCGCGCCCCAGA
>JASLES010000272.1 GCA_030151005.1 Silvimonas sp. | reverse complement strand
CCGCAACGCTTCGCGCGATGACACCTGCGCCAGAATCACCCCGCCCAGACCACTGCGCTTGGGGCCAGCAGCCAGGAACACCCCAGACTCCAGATGACGCTTGACCCACGCACCATGAGACGCGATATGCGGTTCAACAGCAGCGGGGCTTTGGGAATAGCTGGCGGTCAGTACATACATGATGCGTTCTCCTTGAGGTGTGGCAAAACGCTGATCGTTTTGCAGGGCACGAGCCCATTATCATTAGCAATCCAAGGATGATAAATGTGCTATTTTTTATAACACCTTCAACTCATGGTTATAAATACGCCCGATGGATCGCTTGCAAAGCATGGAGATTTTTGTCCGGGTGGTTGATCTGGGCGGGTTTACCGCCGCCGCCAAAGAGTTTGATATCTCTGCCACCATGGTGGGTAAACATGTTCAGGCACTAGAACAACGCCTGGGTGTGCGCCTGTTGAATCGCACCACGCGCCGCCAGGGGCTGACCGAAGCGGGCCGCATGTACTACCAGCGTTGCCGTCAGGCCCTGGCAGAGGTTGAAGCAGCAGATGCCAGCGTGGATATCCTGCGCAATGCCCCGCGAGGTGAGTTACGCATCAGCGCACCGGTCTCGTTTGGCGCCAATCAGCTCTCCCCTGCGCTCACCGGTTTTTTGCAGACCTTTCCGGAAATCAGCGTAGCGCTGCATCTGAATGATCGGGTCGTCGATCTGGTAGAAGACGGCTACGACGCCGTCATTCGCATTGGCAAACTCAGTGACTCCGGCCTGATCGCCCGCCCCTTGCGCCCCTACCGCATGCTGTTGTGCGCCAGCCCCGATTATCTGGCCCAGCGGGGTACGCCGCAGGTGCCCGCAGAACTGGCCCAGCATGAATGCATGGATTTTTTGCGCTGGGAAACCGAACACACCTGGCGCATGTTTGGCGAATCCGGCGAGATCCAGGTTCAGGTACCCGCACGGCTGACTATCAACAATGGGCAAGCCTTGCGTAACGCGGCACTGGCCGGGTTTGGCATTGTCATGCAGTCGGAAGCCGTCCTGGCAGAGGATCTGGCCAGTGGGCGGCTGGTGCAACTACTCCCTGACTTCACACCACCCGCGCGACCGATGCATCTGATTTATCAGGCTGACCGGCAACCCACGCCCAAGTTGAGCGAGTTCATCCGCTTCATGCTGACCCGGTTTGGCGAATGACCAGTTTGTGCTAGTGCGGTTCCGTTAAGTAATGACGGGTGACAAAGGCAATGCGATAGCGAATTCCCCGGCAAAACCGCCTATGATCCAGGAAGAACATACCGCCTCCCGGTGTTCGGACAAAACACGGAGAACAGGCCCGTTGATGCACACCCGCTTTCTCATCACGCCCCGGCTACCCGTCTTTGACACAGGCGCAACATGATCGCACCGCCGATTCCGCCTGATGAAGAGGCGCGCCTGCAAGCGCTCTACCAGCTCAATTTGCTCAATAGCGACCCGGACCCTGCGCTGGATCGGCTCACCCGCCTGGCAGCCCGGGTCTTTGGTGTGGAAAACGCACTGATATCGCTGGTGGCGGCAGATTTCCAGTTTTTCAAATCCTGCTATGGCTTTACTGGCAAACGCACCGCACGAGACGTGTCGTTCTGTGGCCACACCATCATCGTCGATGATCTGCTGATCCTGGAAGATGCACGGGAAGATCCGCGGTTCCACGATAACCCGTCGGTTATTGGCCCGCCCCATATCCGGTTCTACGCAGGCAAGGCGCTAAAAACACTCGGGGGCTACCGCATTGGCTCGCTCTGTGTGTTTGATTCACAACCGCGCAAACTGGATCAGGCCGGTATAGACCAGCTGATTGACGTGGCCATGCTGGTCCAAAAGGAATTGCACGCCCGCGAATTCGCCTTGCGGGCCTCCCTGTCGCAGGCGCGGGCCAGTGAAGAGATCATCCACCAGGAAGGGTTGTTTCTCAGCACATTTGAACAGGCTGCGGTCGGTGTCGCACACCGCAGCCTGGATGGCGACTGGTTACGGGTGAATGCGCGTTTTGCCAACCTGCTGGGGCACAGCGTGCAATCGCTGATGGCAGTACCGCTAAGCGAGTTACTGGAGCCAGAAGCCGCCGCCAACATGATTGCGCGGCGAGAACGCCTGATCAATGGCGGCGAATGCGAGCGCACTGAAGAGCAAGTATTGCATCGCGATGGACACAAGGTCTGGCTGGAACTCACCTACTCGCTGTTTCGCGGGGAAACAGGTCAGCCCTGGTTCCTGGTACTGATCGCCCAGGACATCTCTGCGCGCAAGGCGGCAGAGGCCAAGCTGCAAGCGCTGCAAGCCAGCCTGCAGGCAGAAATCACCGCGCGCACGCAGCAACTGACCTCGGCCAACGTGCAACTGGCGCGAGCGCTGGGCGAATTGCGGGTGATCCAGGACCAGACGCTCATCAAGAAACGTCGCTTGAGTGACACGCTGGATACCGCGCTGGAGGCCTTTGTTGGCGCCACCCAGGAAGGCACCATCGTGGAGTGGAACCAGCAAGCCACCGAGACGTTCGGCTGGACGCGGGACGAAGCGATGGGCAACAACTTTGCCGATCTGATCATCATGCCCGAGCACCGCGACGCCGTACGAGCCGCAGTGCGGGCGTATGTGGAGTTTGCCGATCTACCGCAATTGTTTGAGCGCGGCGAAATGCATGCCCGACATAAGGATGGTCATCCGATTGAAGTCGAAAAAACCGTCTCCCCGATCTGGGACAACGGGCGCTATCTGTTCAACATCTTTCTGCACGACATTTCTGCCCGCAAACAGGCACAGGCCGAACTGCGCGAAAACCAGGAACAGTTGCAAACCATTATGGACAACGTGCCGGTGCTGATTGGCTATGTTGAGGCCAACCTGCGCTGCCGTTATATGAATGCCACTTATGAGGAATGGTTTGGCCGCAATCCGCAATTGCTGATCGACCGGCCGATTCCCGATGTAGCCAGCCCCGAAGAATGGGCGCTGATTGAAGGGCTCGTGCGTAACGCCCTTTCCGGCAACAAGAGTGCAGCGGACATTCATCTGGATACGGGCAATCAGCCACGTGATGTGCGGCTTAGCATGATCCCGGACCTGGCTGCAGATGGTCACGTGCGGGGTTGTTTTACGCTGGGTGTTGATCTGAGCGACCGTAAACGGCTGGAAGAAACGCTGCGCCGTGAGGCCATGGAAGACCCGCTTACCGGATTGCCCAACCGGCGCGCTATTTTGCAGTTGATCCAGCGAGCGTGCGAACGTCAGGAGCGCCATCCGCAAGCACTGGCGGTGTTCTTCCTTGATCTGGATGGCTTCAAGGCGGTGAACGACCAGTTTGGTCATGATGCAGGCGACGAAGTGCTGAGCACATTCGGACGGCGTTTACAGGCTTGCGTACGCAAAACCGATGCCGTTGCGCGGCTGGCCGGTGATGAATTCACCATCTTGCTTGAAGACCTGCAAAACCCTAAAACCGACGCCACCCGGGTGGCGCAGAAGATTGTGCAAGCCATGCAGCAACCGTTTGATCTGGGCGAGCATCAGATCACGCTCTCGACCAGTATTGGCATTGCGCTGCATCTGCCCGGCGAGAGCGTCAATGCCGAGGAACTGCTCAGTGCCGCCGATGCCGCCATGTATGAAATCAAACAAAGCACCAAGAACGGCTATCGCTTTGCCTCTGCCGCGGCCGAAGCCATCAAAACGGGGCGCTAACCGGGCTTAGTGCTTTTTATGCGCCGGACAGTCGTCGCACTGACGCGGTGAACACACCTTATCCAGGCTCTGCGACAACGCACACACCGAGCGCCGGCAAGCAACAAAGCGGATATTTTCTTCATGCGCCATTTCCCGATAGTGGCGCATCACGTTGTGCCCCAGAAAATCCGTAAACAGGATAATCAGATCCACGCCCTTGAGCGTGGCGGGTTTGCGCTGGTGGGCGGCGTTGCGGCCAGATACGTGTTTGTGGATGGCGATCCCATACTGGTTCAGTACGTCCGGGATGTTGCCAAGGGTATCTGCGCCAACAATAAATGCATTCATGAAGCACTCCATCGCCATCGGGCTGGTGGTTAGTCGCCGGCACACCCTGCACCGGCGAAGCTATGGAATGCACTCTAATCTAAATGAGAATTGTTATCAACAAATATATATTACGATTTTGTCAGCCAGAATCGGGAACTTTGCAAGCGCTTGATCCTCATCAAACACACCCTTAATCCGGGTCACTCAGCCGCAAAATCACCTTCCCCAGATTCTTGCCCTCAGCCACATAACGATGCGCATCTGCGGCGGCTTGCCAGTCAAACACCTTGTCCACAGTGACCCGTAACGGGCCGCTAAGCAGCCTTGGCAATACGTAATCGCTCACCCCCTGAGCCAGGCGCCGCTTTACCGGCAAAGCCTGCGGCCGCAAGGTAGAGCCGCGCACGCTTTGGCGCTTGACCAGCAGCAACCCCATATTGATTTCAGTCTGCGGGCCACGCAGCATACCAATCACAATGATTTGTCCGTCTGGATTCAGACACGCCTGGTTATGCGGTAGATAATCACCACCCACACCATCCAGGATCAGATCTACACCACCTGCCCGCTTCACCTCTGTCGCAAAATCCTGGGTTTTGTAGTCAATCACCATATCGGCGCCCAGACTTTTGCAGTACTCCCCTTTCTGCGCTCCGCCTGCGGTCACCGCCACCCACGCTCCGTAGGCTTTACAGAGCTGAATGGCCGCACTCCCTACTCCGGATGCGCCAGCATGCACCAGCACACGCATTCCTTCACGTAGCCCGCCCAATTCAATCAGATTGAACCACACGGTCATCCAGGCCTCAGGCAGGCTGGCGGCCGCAACATCATCAAGTTCTGCCGGAATATGCAGTGCCATTGCGGCGTCCAGCACACAAAATCGGGCATAGCCGCCGCCGCCCACCAGACCGGCCACCCGATCACCCAGCACAAATCCGGCAACACCTTCGCCCAGCGCCGCAACCTCCCCGGCCACTTCCAGCCCCAGAATGGTGGAGTCTCCGGGTGGCGGCGGATAGTGACCTTCGCGCTGCATCAGATCTGCCCGGTTCACGCCGGCGGCATTCACTTTCACCAGTAACTGGCCAGGGCCGGGACGTGGTTGCTCGGTATCGCCCACATAGAGCGTCTCAGGGCCGCCCGGGGCGGATTGCAGCACAGCACGCATGGTGATTCTCCGAAAAGGTTTGGGTATGCAGGGCACCAGCTTATGGGATGACATTGGCGCGCGAAAGTTCGTCAGCCCCGGCGTGGTACTCAGGCCCAACGAATGCCCATAAAAAAACCACGGCAAGCCGTGGTTTTTTCGTGAACCTGAGTGCGGACAGCACCGCCGCCCGCAACGGGTTTGTGATTACGCTTCTGGCGCAACCGGAGCAGTACCGGCTTCGTCATTCAGCACCGCCTTGATCGACAGACGCACGCGGCCCTTCTCGTCTTGCTCCAGCGCCTTCACGCGAACAACCTGACCTTCCTTGAGGTAGTCAGACACGTTCTTGATGCGCTCGTTGGCGATCTGGCTGATGTGTACCAGACCATCGCGACCCGGCATGATCGACACGATGGCACCGACGTTGTTGTCCAGAATCTTGACAACCGGGCCTTCGTAGATCTTGCCGATTTCCACTTCAGCAGTAATTTCGCTGATGCGGCGCTTGGCTTCATCGGCACCTTCGGCGCTGATGGAGGCAATCGTGATGGTGCCATCTTCCTGGATGTCGATCTGCGTGCCGGTTTCTTCGGTCAGCGCGCGGATCACAGAACCACCCTTACCGATCACGTCACGGATCTTTTCCGGATTGATCTTCATGGTGTACAGGCGCGGTGCGTGTTGCGACACTTCAGCGTTGGCGCCAGCCACTTCAGATTTCATGATGCCCAGGATGTGCAGACGGCCAGACTTGGCCTGGTCCAGCGCAACCTTCATGATTTCCTTGGTGATACCGTCGATTTTGATGTCCATCTGCAGCGCGGTCACACCAGCATCGGTACCCGCTACCTTGAAGTCCATGTCACCCAGGTGATCTTCATCACCCAGGATGTCGGTCAGCACGGCAAAGCGGTTGCCTTCCTTGATCAGACCCATGGCAATACCGGCCACATGGTTCTTCAGCGGCACGCCAGCATCCATCAGCGCCAGGCAACCACCACATACGGACGCCATCGAGGACGAACCGTTGGATTCAGTGATTTCCGACACCACGCGCATGGAGTAACCAAACTCTTCCGCGCTCGGCAGCACGGCGATCAGCGCACGCTTGGCCAGACGACCGTGGCCGATTTCGCGGCGCTTCGGTGTACCAACACGGCCGGTTTCACCGGTGGAGTACGGCGGGAAGTTGTAATGCAGCATGAAGCGGTCAGAGTACTCACCGGCCAGCGCATCAATCTTCTGCTCGTCCAGCTTCGTACCCAGCGTTGCGACAACCAGACCTTGCGTTTCGCCACGGGTAAACAGGGCGGAACCGTGGGTACGCGGCAGCACGCCGGTACGTACGGTGATCGGACGCACGGTGCGGGTGTCACGACCGTCAATACGCGGGAAACCGTCCAGAATCTGGTTACGAACGATCTTGGCTTCCATGTTGTGGAAAATGCCACGGATCTTGTTCGCTTGCAGGGTATCGGTGTCTTCGGTGATCAGCGCAGCCTTCACCTTGTCCCAGGCTTCGCCCAGCTTGGCAGTACGTGCCTGCTTCTGGGCAATGCGGAACGCAGCACCGATATCGGCACCAGCGATCTCGCCGATCTGTGCTTCCAGCGCGCTGTCTGCGGTGGGTTCGTCCCACTCCAGCAGTTCCGGATTCACTTCATCAGCCAGTTCGTTAATGGCGTTAATGGCTTTTTGCATCTCGTCGTGACCAAACACGACGGCGCCGAGCATGACTTCTTCGGACAGCTCTTGCGCTTCCGATTCCACCATCAGCACGGCCTTTTCAGTACCGGCAACCACCAGGTCCAACTGGCTGGTCGCCAGTTCTTCCTTGGTCGGGTTCAGCAGGTATTGACCGTTGGCGTAACCCACGCGGGCTGCACCGATCGGGCCCTGGAACGGCACGCCAGAAATAGCCAGTGCAGCGGATGCACCGATCATGGCCGGAATGTCAGAGTCGATCTGCGGATCCAGCGACACCACCGTAGCGATGATCTGGATTTCGTTGAAGAAACCTTCCGGGAACAGCGGACGGATCGGACGATCGATCAGGCGGCTGGTCAGAATTTCTTTTTCGGAAGGACGGCCTTCGCGCTTGAAGAAACCACCGGGGATTTTACCTGCAGCGTAGGTACGTTCTTGATAATCAACGGTCAGCGGGAAGAAATCCTGACCGGGTTTGACACCGCGAGCTGCCACGACAGTGACCAGCACCACGGTATCATCCATGGAAACCAGAACCGCACCGGAGGCCTGGCGAGCGATTTCGCCCGTTTCCAGGGTCACGGTGTGTTTGCCGTATTGGAAAGACTTCGAAATTTTATTGAACACGGATTGCTATCCTTTTCAGTGATGCGCTTTTCGGCCACAAGCGCGTGCGATTGCCGCTGCGGTCAGGCCGGGAGACGATAAAGGTCGCGTTGTGTTCGGCGCGAGCCAGTACCATCCGGGACAAAAGAGCGAAGCATCAAGGCGTTTGCCGCTATGCCAATGATGCATAGCCAACAGGCCGCTTCGCATTCACAAGACCTTGTCCGTGACCGCCAGTTCCAGCACAGTCCATCACCCGTTTGTTTGCCGCCGGAACTGCGATTTGACAAACACGCGGGACGACACCTTTTTATTTCCGGCACGCCGGAAAACAAAAAGGCACCTGTCGATTCATTCTCGCAATAGATCAAGAATGAATGGACAAGTGCCCTCTAGCCGCCCATCCATAGTGGACAGGCGGTGTGCCACAAACAAAAAAGTCGCAGTTTTCACTGCGACTTTTTCGCGGACCATTACTTGCGCAGACCCAGCTTCGCGATCACATCGCGATAAGTGTCAGCATCGGTGCGCTTGAGGTAGTCCAGCAGGCGACGACGACGGGAAACCATCTTCAACAGACCACGACGGGAGTGGTGATCCTTGGCGTTAGCCTTGAAGTGGGGGGTCAGGTCGTTGATACGAGCGGTCAGCAGTGCAATTTGCACTTCCGGGCTACCGGTATCACCGGCGGCGCGCTGGAATTGACCTACGATTTCAGCCTTCTGGCTCACGGAAACAGTCATGTTATTACTCCGATAAATGATCTCAAACCACCAACAGCGGCAATTTTCAGATCAGACAAGCAAATCCGAGCGACTAACCCGGGTTTGCTCCATTAACCGGCTACTGCGCCAATTACGCGGTAGCCAGCAGACGTTTGGGCCGCAGCACATCATCGGATGCCACTTCGCCCAAACCAAGGAACGCGCGATTATGCCCGTTTTGCAGCGCGCCGTAAAGCTGAAAGAGCCCCACTCCGTCGGGCCACCCTGCCCGGCGGCTCACGCTCATGCCATGCAAAATGCGATCTGTGTCCGCGCCATCGAGCTCAATCTGCGGCAAATCAGTAACCAGGGTCTCTGGCGTCATCAATAGCGCTTCGCGCTGTGGCATTTCCAGTTGGCCGAATTCATCCAGACCGATTGCCTCATCCAGCGAGAATCCGGCCGTGCGTGTGCGGCGCAAACCGGCAAGGTAAGCACCACACCCCAAGGCACGGCCAATATCATCGGCCAGCGTACGCACATAGGTACCTTTGGAACAAGACACATCCAGCACCAGTACGTCACCCTCAAAACTGACGATATCGAGGGCATAAATCGTCACCGCGCGTGCGGCCCGCTCAATTTCAACGCCCTGTCGGGCATATTCATACAGCGACTTGCCCTGGTACTTGAGCGCGGAATGCATCGGCGGCACTTGTTCAATATCGCCGGTAAATGCCTTGAGTACGGTTTCGATCTGCGCACGATCACAGGTCACTTCACCACTGCGAGAAATACCACCCTCGCCGTCCAGCGTGGTCGACACCTGGCCCAGTTGCAGGGTGGCGCGATAGCCTTTGTCAGCATCCAGCATACGCTGGGCAAACTTGGTCGCCTCGCCAAAACACAGCGGCAAGAGCCCGGTTGCAAATGGATCAAGCACACCGGTATGGCCGGCCTTTTCAGCCTGCAACAACCAACGGGCTTTTTGCAGGGCGTTGTTGCTGGATACACCAAATGGTTTGTCCAGCAACAAAACGCCGTCGATTTTTCTCTTCGGCATTCGTCCGGCTTAGCCTTCTTGTTCGTCGTCCGGGGCCTGGGGCGTACCCACCGCCTTCTGGATCAGGCTATCAAGCGCCATACCGCGTTCGACCGAGTGGTCATATTCAAAATGCAGTTCCGGCATTTTGAACAGGGACAACCCCTTGGCGAGCTGGCTACGAATAAAGCCTTTGGCTGCTTCCAGCTTGGTGGCGATATCCGCCGCATCTTCCGGTGTACCCAGGAAGGTGTAGAAAATTTTGGCGTGCGAGTAATCGCGCGTCACTTCCACGTCGGTGATGGTGATCAGCGACGCTTTGGGGTGATCAAGTTCGGCGCGGATCAGTTGGGCCGTATCGCGTTGCAGTTGCTGCGACAGGCGGTCGGCGCGCGAGTAATTCTTTGTTTGTCTGGGCATGATGTGTGAGGAATGAGCAGAGAGGGCTGAGGTGTAACCCTTTCATGGCAACAAAAAAGCAAAAGGCGCAGGACGATGCCTGCGCCCCCAGCGCGGGAGGTGAGGTTTTACACCTCACGCCTCACCCCTCGCGCCTCACTCGTTCGCTTACAGCGTACGGGCGATTTCAACGATTTCGAAGACTTCCAGCTGATCGCCTTCTTGAATGTCGTTGTAGTTCTTCAGTTGCAGACCACATTCGTAGCCAGCTCTGACTTCCTTCACGTCATCCTTGAAGCGCTTGAGCGTTTCGAGCTCGCCCTGGTGGATCACCACGTTGTTGCGCAGTACGCGGACACCCGCGCCACGCTTGACCATGCCGTCCAGCACATAACAACCGGCAATCGAACCCACCTTGGAGATCACGAACACCTGGCGGATTTCCACCAGACCGATCACTTGTTCCTTCTTCTCCGGTGCCAGCATGCCCGACAGCGCTGCCTTCACGTCATCTACCGCATCGTAAATGATGTTGTAGTAACGGATGTCCACGCCTTCTTGCTCTGCCAGCTTGCGGGCGGCCGCATCGGCACGCACGTTAAAGCCCACCACCACCGCCTTGGAAGCCAATGCGAGGTTGATGTCGGATTCGCTGATACCACCCACGGCGGAGTGCAGAATCTGCACGCGCACTTCGTCGGTCGACAGTTTTTGCAGCGAACCGGCCAGCGCTTCCAGCGAGCCTTGCACGTCGCTCTTGATGATGATCGGCAGGCGTTGAACTTCGCCACCTTCGGCCATCTGCGCGAACATGTTTTCCAGCTTGGCAGCTTGCTGCTTGGCAAACTTGACGTCACGGAACTTGCCTTGACGGAACAAGGCGATTTCACGCGCCTTCTTTTCGTCGGCCAGCACCATGGCATCTTCACCAGCACGCGGCACTTCGGACAGACCCAGAATTTCCACCGGAATGGACGGGCCAGCTTCCGTGATCGGCTTGCCGTTTTCATCCAGCATGGCGCGGATACGACCAAACACACCACCGGCCAGCAGCACGTCGCCCTTCTTCAGGGTACCAGTCTGTACCAGCATGGTCGCCACGGCACCACGACCCTTGTCCAGACGGGCTTCAATAATGATGCCCTTGGCAGGTGCGTCGATCGGGGCAGTCAGTTCCAGCACTTCGGCCTGCAGCAAGATGGCATCCAGCAGACTGTCGATGCCCGTGCCTTGCTTGGCAGAGACTTCAATAAACTGCGTATCGCCACCCCAGTCTTCCGGCACCACTTCCTGGGCAACCAGTTCCTGACGAATCCGTTCCGGATTAGCGCCTTGCTTGTCGATCTTGTTGACCGCAACCACCATCGGCACACCGGCTGCCTTGGCATGGTGAATCGCTTCAATGGTTTGCGGCATCACGCCATCGTCAGCAGCAACCACCAGCACCACGATATCCGTGGCCGAGGCGCCGCGAGCACGCATGGCGGTAAACGCCTCGTGACCCGGGGTATCCAGGAAGGTGATCACACCCTTTTCGGTTTCAACGTGGTACGCACCAATATGCTGCGTAATACCGCCGGCTTCGCCCGCGGCCACTTTGGCGCGACGGATGTAATCAAGCAGCGAGGTCTTACCGTGGTCAACGTGACCCATAACGGTCACAACCGGTGCGCGTGGCAGCCGTTCGTGTTCGCTCTTGTCGTCGTCGCCCAGATAGGTTTCCGGATCATCCAGCTTGGCAGCAACCGGTGTGTGGCCCATTTCTTCCACGACAATCATCGCGGTTTCCTGGTCCAGCACCTGGTTAATGGTCACCATCATGCCCATTTTCATGAGCGCCTTGACGACCTCAACACCCTTCACAGCCATCTTGTGGGCCAGATCGGCCACGCTGATGGTTTCCGGCACTTCAACGGTATGCGTGATGGGCTCAGTCGGGGCCTGGAAGGCGTGGGCATTGGCATCATGTTGCTGCTGGTTCTTGTTACGACCGCCCTTGCGGGATTTCCAGTCGTTACTACCCGCGTCGCCACCCTTGGTACGCAAACCGCCGCCCTTCTTGCCCGCGCCTGGACCAGTACCGCTGCCGCGCTGGCGATCATCTTCCCAACCCTTGTCGCCCTTTTTCTTGTCAGCAGGACGGGCCGGTGCCGGCGCAGGAGCCGCCGCCTTGGCGGGTTCCGGAGCGCGCAGCGGCTCGTTGCGCGGCTTGCGCAACTCAACACGCATACCAATACGCGGACGAGAATCATCCGAACGGGTCGATGCATGGGCCGGAGCGCGTGCCGGTGCTGGCGCAGGCACTGGCGCAGCAACGGCCGGGGCCGGAACCGGGGCAGGTGCCGCGACAACCGGTGCAGCGACCGGCTCGGCCACCACAGGCGCCGGAGCAGGTTCTGCC
The DNA here is from genome assembly GCA_030151005.1 of Silvimonas sp. Taxonomy (GTDB): domain Bacteria; phylum Pseudomonadota; class Gammaproteobacteria; order Burkholderiales; family Chitinibacteraceae; genus Silvimonas. The sequence continues at coordinate 577 of JASLES010000272.1, read as the reverse complement.
ACCACAGTTTCTACCGGTGCAGCCTCAACCACAGCGGTTTCTGCAACCGGCTCATCACGACGCGGCTCGCCACGATGATGCTTGGCACGCATTTCGGCGGCCTGGCGGGCAAACAGTTCGTTTTGGCGATTGGCTTCTGCCTCACGTGCAGCACGTTCATCTGCGTTCACAATCGGGGCAGACGGCGTAGCGACAGGCGCCGGTGCGGCTTCAGCCTGAACAACGGGCTGGGGCACTTCCGGGGCAACTACCACACGCTTTTTGCGGACTTCAACCTGAATGGTCTTGGCCTTGCCGGTTGCGTCGGTCTTGCGGATTTCGCTGGTCTGTTTACGTTGCAGGGTAATACGCGGCTTGTCGCCGGCAGCGCCATGCTTCTTTTGCAGATGATCCAGGAGGCGTGTTTTATCCTCGGCCGTTACGGAATCCGATTCGTTTTGCTTGGCGACACCTGCCGCCCGCAGTTGCTCCAGCAATTCTTGCGACGGCATTTTCAGCTCTGCCGCGAATTGACTGACTTTCAGTTCACTCATGCAATTCCTCCCGCCTTATGCGAACCAATGCTCGCGGGCCTTCA
>JASLES010000266.1 GCA_030151005.1 Silvimonas sp. | reverse complement strand
GAATCGGGTCACGCGTGGCGGCGCGGCCCCAATCGCCGGCTTCGGCATCGGTCTGGTTGAGGACATCCAGGTTATCTTCCAGCGCCCCCATCCACGGCTGCATCTTTTCTTCTTCCGTCCCGGGCAAAAAGCCGATGTCCTCGCCCACCGGTACAGTGACGCGCGTCATGATGATCTCGGAGTAAATCTTGGATTCCAGCGTTTGCACGAGGCCTGCCGCCAGGGTCAGCAGGGTTTTGCCCGTACCGGCTTGCCCCAGCAGAGAGACAAAGTCCACATCCGGGTTCATCAGCATATTGAGCGCAAAATTCTGCTCGCGATTGCGGGCCGTCACCCCCCAGATGGCGTTTTTCTGGTGCGAGTAATCTTTCAAGCTCTCGATCTTGGCGGCTTTGCCTTCCAGTTCCACCACGCGCGCCGCCATTGGCCGCTCGCCTTGCTGGAATAACAACTGGTTGGGGTAGAGGTCGATGACTTCCGGGCCTTTCAGGCGCCAGTAACTGCGACCACCTTCTTGCCAGCTCTCCAGATCCTTGCCGTTTTTCTCCCAGAAAGTCTGGTCGATTTCACGCATCCCGGTGTACAGCAGGTCGGTGTCTTCCAGCACCTTGTCGTTGAAGTAGTCCTCTGCGGCCAGACCCAACGCGCGCGCCTTGATGCGCATGTTGATGTCTTTAGAGACCAGAATGACTTGCCGCTTGGGCTGCATTTGCTGCAGATGGTGGACCACACCCAGAATCTGGTTGTCCGCCTTGCCCATAGGCAGTTGGGACGGCAACACACTGGTGATGGCTTCTGTCTGCAAGAACAGACGACCGGAAGCCTGGCCCTTGCTGGCATCTTCCAGCGACACGCCGGCGTGCAGGTCTTCTTCACGGCCGGCAATCAGCTCCTCGATAAAGCGGCTGGTCTGACGGGCGTTGCGCGCAACTTCTGTCATGCCTTTCTTGTTTCCGTCCAGCTCTTCCAGCGTCATCATCGGCAAAAAGAGGTCGTGCTCCTCAAACCGGAAGATCGACGTGGGATCGTGCATCATCACGTTGGTATCCAGCACGAACAGCTTCGTTTCCTGGGTTTTCTTCGTTTTGCGGGCGGCCATCGGGCTCTCCTTGTAGACGGGCGGATCAATACGCATGGGCGACACCAACAAAAAAGCCTGCGCGCGGCAGGCTTTCCCCCTTTATTTCAGGCCCTGCACGACGCTGAGCACTGCTTCAACGTGGCCGGGCACCTTCACCCCGCGCCACTCGTGGACCACCTTGCCCTCCTTGTCGATGACAAAAGTGCTGCGTTCCACACCGCGCACTTGTTTACCGTACATGTTCTTCATTTTCATGACGCCAAAAGCGGCGCAAGCGGTCTCATCCGGGTCCGAAACGAGTTCGAACGGAAAGGCCATCTTGGCTTTGAAGTTTTCGTGGGATTTGATGCTGTCGCGGCTGATGCCAAAAACCCTGGCGCCAGCGGCGGCAAAGTCGGCATGTTTGTCGCGAAAGTCAGCGCCTTCTACCGTGCAGCCAGGGGTGCTGTCTTTGGGATAAAAGTAGAGCACAAAGGCTTCGCCCTTGAGCGAGGCCGGATTGAAAGTCGCACCACCCGTCATGGGCAACTCGAGAGACGGGCAGGATTCATTGAGCATCTGTATTCTCCGTTGTTTTTCGGGATGCTTGCCCTTCTGACTTCATTTTGGTCAATGCAATCACAAGCGGCAAGTAAGAACAATCGTGTTTTGCAAAAATGCCGCAGGCGCTGTCATGTGCGGACAGTTTCTCAAAACAGGCCGCGTTTGCGGGCGCGCAAGTACGTAGACCACACGCGCCAGTCAGGTGCAGTTACAATAACCCCCATTTTGTGTAGATGGTGTGACAACGATGAGTATCAAGTCCGATAGATGGATCCGCCGCATGGCTGAAGAGCATCAGATGATCGAGCCTTACGTGGCAGGCCAGGTCAAAATGGTGAATGGCGAGCGCATCGTGTCGTATGGCACTTCCAGCTACGGTTACGACATTCGCTGCGCCGACGAATTCAAGGTGTTTACCAACCTGAATTCCACGATTGTCGACCCCAAGAATTTTGACGAAAACAGCTTTGTCGACGTGTCCGGCAAGGGCTATTGCATCATCCCGCCCAATTCGTTTGCGTTGGCCCGCACGGTGGAATACTTCCGCATTCCGCGCAATGTGCTGACGGTGTGTCTTGGCAAGTCCACCTATGCGCGTTGCGGCATTATCGTGAATGTGACGCCATTTGAGCCGGAGTGGGAAGGTTACGTCACGCTGGAATTCTCCAATACCACGCCGCTGCCCGCCAAGATTTACGCCAACGAAGGCGTGGCGCAGGTCTTGTTCCTTGAGGCCGATGAAGACGACGTGTGCGAAACCAGTTATCGCGACCGCGGTGGCAAGTATCAGGGGCAGGTTGGCGTCACGTTGCCCAAAACCTGATCGCTGCGTGTGCCCAAGCCTGCATGCAAAAAAAGACCGCCCTGTGCGGTCTTTTTTGTTGGCGGATACCGGGCCAATTACTGCGGGTCGACCTCCAGAATTTCCCGCCCGTTCAAGGGTTGAACCGGGCGCTGATTGTGATCGTAAAACTGTTGTAGCTTCTCCAGTTGCGCCTTGCTGATTTTGACGGGTTGTTTGAGTTCAACCCAGGTGACGCCCTAGGAACAGGGTGGTGTGGTGAGCGAGCCCGAATAGGTGTAATACCCGGAATGCACCGGCACCAGCGCCGCCGGGTCAATCTGGATACTGTCGACCACGTGCTCCGCCCCATGCTCTGGCGGCATCAGGTCTTCCAGGGTTTGCAGCACCGGGTTGCTTTCATCTGCCAGTTCAAACTGCACGGCGACGACCAGCAATTTGCCTTGGGCCGATGCGTGGACAAGATGCATGTCCAGCGGGGAAGACTTGCCAGCAAAGCGCTCTTCGCCCGGTGAATGAAAATGAAACTGCTGCAGCTTGTAGCTGGTGTCGCCCAGGGTGACGCTGTCTTTGTCTGGCGCGGCGACAAACTGCATGGCATGCCCGGTGTTCAGCAAGTGCACCGGCAGCGGCCCGTAATTGAACGCAAGGCGGGGCGTATCCGCGGGGGCCTTGCGTGCGCTGGTGATGTCGATGGGCGATTCTGCGCGGCGTTGCTCGCACAAGCGGAAATCCTGGCTGAGTTGCCCCCAGCTGGCCGGGCCTTCTGTGCCTTCGTAAGTCCAGTGGGTCGATGCTGCGGCCGCAAAGCTGGCAGCGCTGACCAACAGAAGGGCTAGAATGGTGCGTTTCATGATGACGTATGCTTCCTTGTTGTTGAGGCGGCGCGCATTGTGTCGTGCAGTCATCGAACGCGTATTCACACACCTCAAATTTCTTTCGTAATATTTGCCACATCAAGCAAATTGCCTCGGAGAAGTCCTATGTCTTACCTCGCAGCAGAATCCCGTTACGATCAGATGGTGTACCGCACTTGCGGCAAAAGCGGCCTCAAGCTGCCCGCATTGTCTTTGGGCTTGTGGCATAACTTTGGCGGTACTACGTCACTGGAACACCAGCGCGCCTTGTTGCGCACGGCATTTGATCTGGGCATTACGCACTTTGATCTGGCCAATAACTACGGGCCGCCTTATGGCAGCGCAGAAAGCAACTTTGGCACTTTGTTCCGGCAGGATTTCAAGCCATATCGGGACGAGTTGATCATCTCCAGCAAAGCCGGCTGGGATATGTGGCCGGGGCCGTACGGGCAGGGCGGCGGTTCGCGCAAGTACGTGCTGGCCAGCCTGGATCAGAGCCTTGCGCGGCTAGGGCTGGACTACGTCGACATTTTTTACTCGCACCGGTTTGACCCGGATACGCCGCTGGAAGAAACCGCAGGCGCACTGGCTACCGCAGTGGCGCAGGGCAAGGCCTTGTATGTCGGCATTTCTTCGTACTCGCCCAATAAAACCCGGGAAATGGCCGCGCAGTTGCGAGAGTGGAAAATCCCGCTGTTGATTCATCAGCCGTCCTACAACATGCTCAATCGCTGGGTAGAGCATGGCTTGCTGGCGGCCGTGGCGGACGAAGGCGCGGGCTGCATTGCGTTTACGCCGTTGGCGCAAGGGTTGTTGACAGACAAATACCTGAACGGCATTCCGGAGCACGCCCGTGTCAACAACCCGGGTGGCGGCTCGCTGCAAAAGTCTCATCTCAATGAAGAGAACATTGCCCGGGTGCGTTCACTCAACGAGATTGCCAAACGTCGCGGCCAGAGCCTGGCGCAAATGGCGCTAGCCTGGGTTTTGCGGGATAAACGCGTCACAACGGCCTTGATTGGCGCAAGTACGCCCGCCCAGATCAAGGAAAACGTTGCCGCGCTGGGCAAGCTCGATTTCACCGAGGCAGAACTGACAGAAATTGACCGGTATGCCGTCGAGGCCGGCATCAATTTGTGGGAAAAGCCATCCACAGATCAGCGCCCCTGATCCACGGCAGAGCCATGCGCATGGCGTGCTAGAATCCCCGCCATGCGCTATCACCTTGTTATTCCTCACAGCATCTGGCCGGATGCTGACCTGCAAACGCAAATCATCTCTGACCTGAAGCTGCCCGCGCTGGGCCAGATGCTGGGGCGTGGCCGGCGCATGCCCGCACGCCCGCAATCCTGGCATGACTGGCTGGCCGAACGCTTTGAAGTGCCGGGCCTGCCCGCAGCGCCACTGACGCTGGGGATGGACCACCCCGACGCTGAACCTGGTTACTGGTTGCGTGCAGACCCGGTGCATCTGCACGTCGGCCGGGATCAGTTGTCCTTGCAAGACGGCCATAGTTTTCCCATCAGTCAGGCAGATGCGGACGGGCTGGTTCGCGCGCTCAACGGGCTATTTCAGGAAGACGGTTTTCACTTTGTGGCGGCCACACCCCAGCATTGGTACTTGCGTGTACCCCAAGACCCGCAACTGGTCTGTGCGCCGGTAGACGTGGTCAACGGCCGTAATATCGATCCGTTTTTGCCCAAAGGGCCGGATGCGCTGAACTGGCATCGGGCGCTCAATGAAATCCAGATGCTGTTCTATACACACCCGGTCAACGATGCGCGTGAGGCACGGGGCGAGCCCGCAATCAGTTCAGTCTGGCT
>JASLES010000236.1 GCA_030151005.1 Silvimonas sp. | reverse complement strand
TGTCGCCAATCCCGACGGCACCGATATGGTCTACGCGGAAGCCAATGGCTCACGCGCGGCTGCCAATGGCCTGGGGTTGCAGGTGGCGGACCTGTTGTTAACTGAAGGTGCGGCGGACGTGCTCAAGCGTCTTGCTGCCTCTGCGGCAGACTGAATCGCCATGCTGACCGGCCAGCGCGTGTGGGTCACTCGCCCGGCAAACCAGGCGCAAACCCTGATTGAGGGGCTGCGTACTGTCGGCGCCGTCCCCGTTAGCCTGCCCTTGCTGGAGATCGCTCCCCCCACTGATCTGACATCGCTGGATGCCGCACTGGCGGAACTGCCGCAGGCGGATCTGGTCATCTTTGTCAGCCCGTCTGCCATGGATGCTGTCATGAAACGCTGGAACCAGCCATGGCCCGCAACCGTGCCGGTTGCTGTGGTGGGGCCAGGCAGTGAGCGCCGGGCGCAGGAATATGGCATGGCGGATGTGATTGCGCCGGTCACGCAGTTTGATAGCGAGGGACTTCTGGCCGAACCGCGTTTGCATACGCTGGCGGGGCGCAAAGTGCTGTTGTTCCGGGGTGATGGCGGGCGTGATATTTTGCCCGCCGGCCTGCAAGAACGCGGTGCGCAGCTAACGCTGGTCAGCGCTTACCGCCGGTTACCACCCGCTTTTGACAGCGCCCGGCTGGGGGCAGAACTGGATGCGGGCTGCGATGCCGCAGTGGTTTCCAGCTCGGAAGCCGCGCATTACCTTTTTACGCAATTTGAAGCCAGCTACCGCAAGCGGCTACAATCGGTTTTATATTTCACGCCGCACCCGCGGATTGCTGCTGCACTGGCAGAACACGGCGCAACCCGGATTGTCGCCACTGAAGCGGGTGATGCTGGCATCGTGACTTCGCTGTGCCGTTATTTCAACAGGACGCCATGACCCAGGACCAGAACTCTCTGTCGGCCGCGCTGACAACTCATCCCAAACCGCCGCGCCGCTTTGCCTTGAATCAGCCCGGCGTATGGCTGGCTGTGGTGGCGATCGTCGCTGCTGGCGCCGTTTGGGTACATCAACAGCACGAGGTAGATGCCTTGCGCGTCAAACTGGCAGAGCAATCTGCCCAGGCCGCCAAGCGCGAACAAGATGCCCTGGCCAGCAACGCCGCCGCCCAGTTGCAACTGCGTACCATACAGCAGCAGATTGCCCTCGTTTCGGCCAAAGAGGCTGAGGCGCAGAGCCAGCAGTCGTCGCTGGCCAGCATGTATGACACGCTGACCCGTAGCGATACGCAGCGCTCTTTGGCAGAGATCGAGCAAAACCTGACCTATGCCAGCCAGCAATTGCAGCTCACCGGCAATGTGACGGCCGCGCTGACCGTGCTGGATGCTGCTGATCGCAAGCTGCAAGAACTCAACAAGCCTGAGCTGATCTCTTTGCGTCAGGCCGTGACCCATGACATGGACAAGCTCAAGGCGCTGCCGGTGCTCGATACCGTCGGGATTACCGCGCGCCTTAATAGCTTGATTGATGAGCTGGATCAGTTGCCGTTGTCGGTCGATGTAAACCGTGCCCCGGCGGCACCGGTTAGCAACACGGCAGATCGCTCCTGGGCGGGCAGCTTTGGCGCGGAACTGTGGTCTGACATCAAGGCCCTGATCCAGATTCGTCGCATGGACAAACCCGATGCCGCGCTGTTGACACCGGATCAGGCGCTGTTCTTGCGTGAGAACATGAAGCTGCGCTTGCTGGATGCGCGTACGGAATTGTTCTCGCACGATGAAAAAGGCTTCAAGGCGGACCTGACGGCGGTTAATCGTTATCTGGGCCAGTACTTTGATGGCAGCGCCAAGCCAGTGCAGAACGCCCAGGCGGCGCTCAACGATTTGTCCCGCATCTCTTTTGCCCAGAACCTGCCCTCGCTCGATAGCAGCCTTGCGGCAGTGCGCTCCGCCCGGACGACGGCGGAAAGGGCCAAGCCGTGAGAATTCTGGTCTGGTTGATCGCCCTGTTTGCCCTGGCCGTTGGCGTCACGTTGTTCGCCCAGGTTAACACCGGCTATGCCTTGTTGTTTGTGCCGCCGTGGCGAGTGGAAATCTCGCTCAACGTCTTTATCTTGCTGGTGTTGATTACGGTGGCGGTGCTCTATGCCGTGACGCGTCTGGTGCGTGAACTGGGTGGGTTGCCCACCCGCGTTAAACGTTACCGTGACCGGCAAGCGCAAGATGCCTCCATCAAGCTGGAGCGTGAATCCCGCATTGCCTTTCACGAGGGCCGCTATCAGCGCGCTGAGCGTCTGGCGGGTGAAGCCTATGCCGCCAGCCGTACTGCCGAGGCCATTGCCGTAAACGGCCTGCTGGCTGCCCGCTCTGCACATGCCATGCGTGATTACGCCAAGCGTGACCGTTACTTTGCTGAACTCAAGCAAAAGCTCACACCGCAGCATCTGGCGCTGGCGATGACCATGGCCGAGCTGTTCCTGGATGAGCGCCGGTACGCCGATGCCGATACCGCTATTGCCGAAGCACGCGCGGTCTCACCCAAACTCACCGCCGCCATGCGCCTGGAATTGCGCTTGCGCCAGCGTGAAGACAACCCGCAAGCCGTCTTGCGTTTGTGTGAACAACTGGCCAAGTCTGACGCGCTGGATGCCGCGCAAGTGGCTCGTATCCGCGCCCAGGCGTTGTTGTCTTTGCTGGCCAGCCATGTGCTGGCCGGGCGTGAGTTGAAGAACTGGTGGCTCAAGCTCTCTGCAGAAGACAAAGCCCTGCCGCAGATTACCGCCGCAGCGGTGGATCAATTCAGCGAGCAAGGCTCCGCAGAAGAAGCGCGAACCATCATCGAAGAGACGCTGGCAAAACAGTGGTCCAGCGATCTGGTGGAACGGTATGGCCAGCTGGATTTGCCCGCAGAAGACCGTGTGCGTCAGTTGCAGCAGGCAGAAGCCTGGCTGGTTGCGCATCCGGAAGACAGCCAGCTGCTGCTGACACTGGGTCGTTTGTGCAGCGCCCGCAGTTTGTGGGGCAAGGCGCTGAACTACCTGGAAGCGTGTCTGGCGGTAGAGAAAACGGCCGTGGCGCACGCAGAACTGGCCGAACTGCTGGAGCGGCTGGATCGGCACGACGATGCCGCAAGGCATTACCGTGCGGCGCTGGAACTGGCGCTGCCGCGTTAAGCGCACATTTGCGTTCAATAAAAAACCGCCCCAAGGGGCGGTTTTTTATTGGCTGGTTCGGTCCGATTCCAACCGGGCTGTATAAGTGCCGGCTGGAGACCTTTGGGCTTGTTAGCTGTTCTGTAGCAGGTCCGGCGAAATGGATGCCCGCAAACAATACTGTACCGCGCCACCGCGCAAACGGCGCTGAATCCACCAGATTGCGCCCTTTTTGGTCGAGAGATCCTGGTCCAGCCCGGTCAGTAACAAGCCAGCCAGGCGGCCAATGGTGGGTTGGTGGGCAACCAGAATGGTGATGTCGCCCTCTTTGCCTTCCGGCCAGCCAGTGACATCCAGATAGTCTGCCGGGCCGCGCACGTCTGGATTCAGGCGCGCATCAACCAGGAAGTCGGTGGACAAGGCACTGGCCGTCTGCTGGGCCCGCACGGCTTCACTGGCGATGATGCGGACGGACTGCTGCGCCAGCCGCGGGGCCAGCCATTGCGCCATCAATCTGGCTTGCACATGACCGTGGCGCGTCAGCGCACGCTTCAGATCGGGTGAACCATCTTCCGCTTCCGCGTGACGCCACAGAATCAAATCCATTGTTTCGCCTTAGTTGCGCTGCTTGGCTGCCAGATCGGCCAGCAAACCTGCCTGG
>JASLES010000178.1 GCA_030151005.1 Silvimonas sp. | reverse complement strand
GAACACTTTATAAAACGAGTTGATCAGAAAAAAACCGATCAGAAACACGCCAGTGCCAGCACCACCCGGCAAAGAAGTGCAGAAAATGCCCAAGGCGATCTGCAGAACACCACAGATGGCGGCGTCCACCAGCCAGGCCTGAGCGCGGCGTACCGGGCCGGCGGGCGTAAAGGTCAGCTCAACACCCTCCGGGGTGGTGACGCGGTAATAGGGATCAAGCATCAGACGAGCACGACTTTGGTGTCGGCAATGTTGTCGTGCAGGCACTTGCGCGACGGGCGAAAGATGAAGGCCGCATCCAGCACATCTGCAGTGCATCGGCTCAGCAGCGGAAAAGTAAACAGCACTATCGCTGAGGCTGGCGGATAGCCAAAGTGGTGAGACAAAGCGAAATTGACAAGGACAACGATGATCCCCAACGCCATTGCTCGCAGAAAGAAATAGCGACGCAGACCACAGCGCTCGCCAGAGCTACGCACAATCTTGATACTGAACAACCATTTGCCAATGGTCTGCCCGGATTTGTAAATCAGGATCAGATCAATCAACCCCACAGTCAGGGGCAGCAGCATGGGCAGGCCATTGGTCAGGCTGAATTGCCCGTTGGCCATCGCGACAGACGTACCGGTAATCAGCCCGATGACCGGGCCTGCATTCGTTAACAGCCGATCAATTAACGCTGCATACAAACGCGTGCTACGTGGCGCTAGTTCGGGGCGTTCAGCGGTGGGAATGTCCAGGCTGGCACCCGGTGCCTGATAAGGATTGTGCAAGTCCATGCTTTTTCTGGATCAAGAACGAAGAGGAGGCAACCCATCTGCCGCAATTCACCTGCGGCAGATGGGTTCGGGCGACTCAGGCCTGCACGACCATCGTGTCGGCAATGTTGTCGTGCAGGCACAGGTGCGAGGCACGGAAAATCAGCAACACATCAATCAGGTTCACCAGTTGCCCGGCGCCCTGGGTGTGGGTGACGATATTGGCCAGACCAGCCAGCAAGGAAATCGGCAGTACGCGCATGAAGATAATGCGCAGAACGCCGCAGTCGTCGCCGTTCTGGCGCACGATACGAATCCCCATTGAGCGCTTGCCAATGGTCTGGCCATTGCGGCTCAGCAGCACCAGGTTGTAAATCACCAGCGCCACGCCGGCCAGTACAGCAAGGCTGACGAACAATGTGCCCAGCATGCTTGAACCATGCTTTTCCATGGGCACGCCAATCCCGGCGATCAGACCGCAACCCACAAAAGTCAACAAATCAACCAGCACGGCTTTGAAACGCTGGCCACGTGTCGCCAGTTCGCCTGCTTGTTCGACATCCAGTTCCAGACTGGCAACCGGGGCTTGATACGGATTCACCTGAGTCATTCCCTGATTCCTTGCTTTTGGTTATGTGTCCGCCGGAGCGGTGCAGAGCGATCCATTAGAAAAGGATCATGTATCTGTGCGCATGATCATAATTCATTCGATACATCTGACATACAAGGACAGCTTAACTCCCAGCCAGACTGTGTTTGGGCTGCAACAGGTGATGCGTGGCCGACGTATTGGGGTCAGTTCAAGCCAGTTTCTTACAATGTTTCATATTCCTGACAAGTGTTCATGCCAAGGCTACAGACACAAAAAAACCGCCTTTAAGGCGGTTTTTTTTAGGGACGAGGCCAATACCAATAGATCAGCGCACGACATACCCGCGCTGGCTGGCTGCAGCCTTAAGGCGTGCCAGGAAATCGTCATCCCCTTCTTGCCATGGTTCATCCAGCAATTCAGAGGCCAGCGTGTTGTTCAGGTCTTCTGCGGCAGCCGGGTCATCAATGCCCCAATCAATGATGTTCTCGCGAACGTGGGTCCAGTCTGCCAGCAGATCGGTCAACTGGGCCGGGCTAAGCACCACGCCGGATACCGACTCAAGATGATTGATGGCGGCTTGCGCTTCGCCTTCGGAAAGTTGGGTCTCGTCATCCGGTGCCGTGGGGCGCAGAGGGTCGATCATGGCGGTGTTCCTGTATTCAAGACGCAAAAAGGGCGGCGATCTTACCATTTTTTACGCCGCCGCCGGGTTGGCATATGACCATCCTGGCAGGTCTGCCCACAGCGGGGTGGGCAGATACACCATCGGGCGACGACAGGCAGACTGGACATGACTGCAGCATTCTTGCATAATGTTTGACTTGTCAACGATTGATAAAGCAACAAAATTATGGTTACCCATTCTGCCGCGCCAGGTGCGCTTCCTGTGCAGACTTTCCGCCAGCGGCTCATGGCCATGCTGGGTCTGTGTTTTGTGCTGGTCATGGTCGCGCTGGATCAGACCGTGGTCGGCACCGCTTTGCCCACCGTAGTGGCGGAGCTCAAAGGCTTTAGCCTGTATGCCTGGGTGGGTACAAGCTATTTGTTGACCTCTGTGATCACCGTGCCGATTTTTGGCCGGCTGGGGGATGATCATGGCCGCAAGCCATTTGTGATTGCCGCCATCATTTTGTTTACCGTGGCCTCCATGCTGTGCGGCATGGCGCATAGCATGATCGAACTCGTACTGGCGCGTGCCTTGCAAGGCGTGGGCGGCGGCATGCTGGTGGCGACGTCGTTTGCCTCGGTGCCGGATCTGTTTCCGGACCCGCACGAGCGTCTACGCTGGCAGGTGTTGTTCAGCAGCGCGTTTGGTCTGGCCAATGCCATTGGCCCGTCCCTGGGTGGTTTTCTGACCGAGTACTGTGGCTGGCGCTGGGTGTTTTTTGTGAACCTGCCGGTGGGTCTCTTGAGCGTCTGGTTTGTCTGGCGCTATCTGCCGCGCATTCGCCATGCGGAACACAAGCCATCCCGCCTGGATTGGCCGGGGGCCTTGCTGATTGCGCTGTTTCTGGGCGGTATGCAGTTGCTGGTGGAGTGGTTGCCCCAGCATAAAGCGCCTGGTTTGCTCGCCCTCATTGCAGTGGTAGCCATTGGCTCGCTGATTGTCTTGCTGTGGTGGGAGCGCCGCTGTGCCAATCCCATCTTGCCGCTGGATATGTTCACGCACCGCAGCCTGCAACCGCTGTTCGTGCTCTCGCTGGTCATGGGGTTTTGCATGTTTGCGGTGATGTACTACGCCCCGCTGATGTTCCAGGGTGGCTTTGGCCTTTCGCCTAACCAGGCCGGTTTGCTGGTCACTCCGCTGGTGGTGTTCATTACGGTAGGTAGTATTCTGAACGGGCGCGTGGTCACTCGGCTGCCGCAACCCAACGTCATTTTGTATGTGGGATTCGGGTTTTTCTGGGTGGCCGCCTTTGGCCTGACCCAGACTGCACTGGCGACGCCGCACTGGCTGATTGTCATCATCATGATGATGGGCGGTCTGGGACTGGGCTTGTTGCTGCCCAATCTGACCATCTTTGCCCAGGAAACCGCACCCCGCACGCAACTGGGGGTCTCCACCGCCATGCTGCAATCCATGCGTATGGTTGGCGGCATGCTGGGTACGGCGTTGATTGGTACCTTTGTCACCCATCATTACAGTGCGGGTGTGGCCGATTACCTGGCCGCGCAAACGCCCGCGCAAACCCGGTGGACTAGCACCCTGGCAGACCCGCAGATTCTGGTGAATCACAGCGTGGCCCAGCAGTTCACCACTGCGGTGACCGCAACCGGAGCCAATGCCGCGCAAATGCTGGCTGCCGCGCGTGAGCAACTGGTCAGCGCCATTCACTCTGGCCAATGGGTGGTGGTGGTATTGATGGTGTTCGCGCTGTATATGGTGTACCGCGTGCCCCCGCTGCAACTCAAGCGCCGTACCATCAAGGTGGAGGCCAGCCATGACTGATAGTGAACGCAATCTGTTGCAGCAGATCGGCCCGACCAGCCGGGCCTTGTATGCCGCGTTTGAGGCCGAAGTAGGCCACGCCATGCCACGCTGGCGGGTATTGCAAGCGTTGCTGGACATGCAAGAGGCCACGCAGAAAGAGCTGGCGCATCGTCTGCTGATTGATCCGGGCGCGCTGACCCGGCATATGAAACAGATGGAAGCCGAGTTACTGATCAGCCGTCATACCGATCCGCAAGACAACCGCCTGACCCGGGTCAAACTCACGGATGCTGGCACGGCCATGATCATGGCGGCGCAGCCGCAACGACATGCGTTTTTTGAAAAAGCGCTCGCCGGGCTGGACCCGGAACGGGTCGCGGTTGCCCAATCCGTACTCAAAGAGGTGGAAGAGCGCCTGCGTGCGATGAGCGCAGGCCGGAGCGCTACCTCAGACTAAGAGCACTGCGGGCGATCAGGGCGAGTGGCCAGGGTCGTTGGCTGCACCGCTGCGTTCTTCCGTACTGGCCAGTTTGCGGGTGAGGGCTTTTTCCAGCCGCCCGCCAAACATCAGGATCACCAGTGCCAGAACCAGCGCGCCGCCCGCCAATGGCCACTGGCTTGCACCGCAGGCCAGACCCATCATGGCGGCCAGCCAGATGGATGCGGCGGTGGTCAGCCCTTCAACCCGGTCTTTCTCGGTGTGATGAATGATGACACCCGCGCCAATAAAACCGATCCCGGTGACCGTCCCTTGCATGATGCGGCTGACGTCTCCCGAATCCGCGCCAGCCACGCGGCTGATGGTGACCACCGCCAGCGCCGCCCCCAGTGCCACCATGGCGTGAGTACGCAGCCCGGCTGGCTTGCGGTGAAATTGCCGGTTCAGGCCCAGCAGGGCGCCACAAAGCGCGGCCGCAATCAGGTTGGTCAGGCCATCCGGTAAGGGAATAAATACAGCAGACATGGTCGTCCTGAGTATTCAATGTGCCAGCATTGTGCGTGGGCGCGGCGGGCAACTCAAGTCAGGCGGCGCTGACCATAGCGCTGGCACCATTGAGCGCAACACTTACGCGTTGGCCGACCTTCAGTGCTGCGGCCTCTTCATGGTTCAGCAGGGTGGTCAGCGTTTCTATGCCAATGGCGATCACCACGCGGGCTTGCACGCCCGCCGGTTCAATCAATAACACTTGCCCGGCCAGCGCGTAGCGCCCCAGTGTATTGGTCTTGAGCAGCACCTCACGCGGGGTGCCGTAGCGCGTTGCGGCATCTGGCTGCAGGTGGGCCACTTGGGTGGCCAGCCGGAATACCTCGCCCGGATCATGACTGACCAGCACCGTGGTCAGATGCGTTTCGGCTAGAATATCCGCCAGCGCGTCTTGCAGATCTGCCCGCAAACGGGTGTCCAGCGCGGAGAGGGCCTCATCGAGCAGCAGCAATTGCGGTTCGCTGGCCAGCGCCCGCGCCAGCGCGACGCGCTGCATCTGGCCGCCAGATAGCTCACGCGGGTAGCGGCGGGCGTAATCCGTCATGCCGGTCAGCGCCAGCCAGTAGGCGCGGCGGGCGGCGTCTGGCCTCGGTTGGGCAAAAGCCAGGTTGCCATCCACCGTCATATTGGGAAACAACGCAAAGTCCTGGAAAACAAAGCCCACGCGCCGGGATCGGGCCGGAACCTGCACGCGGTTGTCGGTGTCCAGCCAGGGTTTGCCATCAAACAGCACACTACCGCGCTGCGGTTGTTGCAGGCCCGCCAGCACCCGCAACAAGGTGGTTTTGCCCACGCCAGATGGCCCGTACAGCGCCAGGCAGCCGCCCTTGGGTAACTCGGTATGAATATCCAGAATGCGCCCGGGCAAGGCCAGCGAAATTTCAATCTGCAGGCTCATGCGGCTCGCCTTTGCACGCGTTGCAGCGTCAACAAAACCAGGAAGGAAAACACCACCAGGATGGCCGCATAGGTGTGTGCTGCGGGGTAATTGAGTGCGTCCATTTCCTGATACAGCGCAATGGAGGCCACGCGTGTCTGATCCGGGATATTGCCGCCCAGCATGAGCACCACCCCGAACTCCCCCACGGTATGGGCGAAGGCCAGAATCGCCCCGGCAAACAGACCATGCCGCGCGTGTGGCAGCCAGACCCGCCACAAAATCACTGCTTCACGCTTGCCCAGCGTGCGCGCGGCATCCAGCAGGTTGGGTGGGGTTTGGCGCAACGCCGCCAACAATGGTTGCACCATGAACGGCAGGCTGAACAAGACAGAACCCAGCACCAGGCCGTTAAAGCTGAAGACCAGTCGCAGCGAGAAATGATTGAGCAGCCAGCCGCCAATCAGCGAGGCCGGGCTAAAGGTGATCAGCAGATAGAACCCCAGCGCTGTCGGTGGCAGAACGAGTGGCAGGCTGATCAAAACCTCTGCCAGCGTGCGGCCGCGGCTG
>JASLES010000155.1 GCA_030151005.1 Silvimonas sp. | reverse complement strand
GAACAGAAGCACAAACGTAGGGGTTACCCTCTTGCAGATAAGGCAACACTGAAAGGCAGATATCGACCGGGAAATCAGACCCGTCTTTGCGCTGTCCCTTGATTTCCACACCAGGTATGTTCATTGGACGGGCCGTGCGGCTTTCAAAAAAACCGGCCATCCGCAGGTCGTGTCCGGCTCGACTTTCCAAGGGAACCAACATGTTGATGGGCTGCCCGACCAACTCGTGCTTTTCGTAGCCAAACATAGCCGCAAGCTGGGCATTCGCAAGCACGATTCCGCCGTGCTGGTCTGCCACCAGCATGCCATCCGGTGCAGATTCAATAATGCTGCGAAACCAGTTTTCAGTGGCTGCCAATGCCTCTTTCTGCCGCGCCAGTTCAGTACTGTGCTGTTCAAGATTCGATGTGGTCTCCAATAGCAGCACCGTCTGCTCACGCAGCGCACCTTCTGATTTGGCAAGCGCTTCTGCTTGCAGACGGGTTTCGACCAAGAGTCCCTGCGTATGGAGAGCTCGTCTGAGTGTCTCCAGGCGGGGCACCAGGATCAATGACAAGACTTCAAGTATCCGGTGATCCTCTGAAGTGAATTCCGTGAATGCTGCGATCTCAAACACAGCGTGAGCACCGTCCTCAAGATTCAGCGGCACTAGCGCGATATACGCGACGCCCAGGCGCCCTACGCCAGAGCCGACGGTCAGATAATCCTGAGGTACTTCCTTGATGACAAAGGGCAGCGTGGCGTGCTTTACCTCCGCCAGCAAAGAAGAAGTCGCATCCGAAGAAAGCGTCGCAGCAGACGGCGTGAGTCCGTAAGTGCCTACTGGCTGGAGGTTGCCGTCCGGCGCAGCCTCCAGATGCAGTACTGCGGCAGAACTGTGCAGCAAGGGCGCTATCACACCGAGCGCACTGTCGGCAAATTCCGGAACCGTCGTACAGTATTGCACCGCATTGGCAAGCGCGATCAGTCCGGCCCGGACGCGCTGTTGTTCTGCTACTTCAGTGCTTTTGAGCCGATAGTCGTCTAGCGTACGGGCCAGTTCACCCAATTCGTTGCGCCAGTCGGAAAATGGCATGGGTTCGGCAGCGCCACCGGCCAGTAACATTCTCGCTTTGGCAATCAATTGGGTAAGCGGCAAGATCACCCGACGCTGATAATAAAAATAAAAGATCAGCAGTAAAGACAGCGCATTGAGCAACGCCAATGTGGTGGCTACTTCGCTGGCCAGCACAGCGCTGCTGGTGTAGCGATTCACCAATGGCAGGCTGGCTTGTTCCAGACGGTTTTGCGCTCGGTCCAGCGTGTGCATGATCCCGTTCTGACGCAGCAGATATTCTTGCCCCCAAAGCTGGTCGGAGGCTGACTGTCGGTCCCCACGCGCTACATCGGACAGAATCTGTTTTTCAATCTCTACCAGGCTTTCTGACTGCGCCTTGGCGGACATCACCAGCGCCAGTGTCTCGGAGTCCAGTTGCAATTGCATGAGGCGTGCAATTGCCAGATCACGTTGGCGTCCCGACAAGAGCTCTCTCTGGTAATCCCGCTCAAAATTCTTGTCGCCTGTGCTCACGTAGCCACGAACGGCCGTGGTGAGCTGGCTGCTTCCGTCATGCAATTGATGTATTTCGGACAACGCAGCGTACAACCGGGCATGAGCATCGTCCCGCTGCTCATAAAGCCGGGAGGCATACACCGTCGCCAGTACACTCAGGATGGTGGAAAAAAGAATGATTGCGATGGCGAGTCGATTGGCAAAACGGATACGCATGATAGTGCCTTTGATATTCAGAAAACTGATCTGGCGGGCACTTTGGCTTGAGAAAGACAGCCCCCTGCAGAGACAGCAAAAAATGGAACGTTGGGATGACTACCGGCGTTTAGCCGGAGAATGCTTGGTCCAGCCTGGAGGTCCTTGATTCAGACAGTGCTTGCGTGATGACGGTCATCAGTTCGTCCATCATGGCCCCCTTGGAGACGAAATAAAGCCTTGGTATGGGACCTAACACCCGCTTCGCCTCATTCACGGGCAAAGCGGAAAACACCACGATCGGCGCGTTGATCTTGGCAATGCGCAGGCAACGGATCAGCGCGTAACCATCCATTTCCGGCAACATGAGGTCACAGATGATCAGGTCGGGATACGTTCTGAATATTTGGCAAAGTGCTTCTTTTCCATTACCGGCAGTACCGCAAACCTTGAGCCCGTCCTCATCTGAAATGACCTGGGCGAGGATGGTTTGCATCAGCGGGTGGTCGTCCACAATGAAAACCTGCCGGTAAGCGGATGGCAGTGCGCACCCTGTCGATGCATTGACAACAAAATCCATGTCAGTCTCTTCTTTCCCGATCCTGGACGGACCCAATAATGCCCAACATGCGTGCGCGCTCTACAGCATGGCGACGTGATCCGGCACGCAGTTTGGGAAACATGTTCTTCAGATGCCATTTCACCGTCAGCTCCGTGCAGCCCAATGCTTTGGCAATCTGTTTGTTGGAAAATCCTTGCAGAAGAAACTGCAGGATTTCGCGCTCTTTGGGCGTTAGCAGCGGGGAGGGCATGACCGTGTCTGTGGTTGCCGCTTCCCGTCTTGGGGCGGCTGGCCCGAGTCCGTCATGAGGCATCTGGCCGTGAAAGATGCCTGCTACCGGCATGACCTCTAGAGAGAAACCGAACTCGACGACCATTGCGGCAATGCGTTGCGTGGTTTCTATCGGGTCGTAGCCAGTCTGTAACAGGCATTCAGCTTGTATGCACAACGCCACCAGCTCGTCATGCGGCCGGCGGATACGACCGGCCAGGCCCAAGGCGACCACGGCGGCTTCGCGGGCTTGTTCCCAATCCTGCTCCGCTACCCAGGTTTGTGCCTGGGCCAGCGCGTATTGCAGATGCAGCAGATCTTCCAGAACCCCCATACCGGCGCAGCCGGATGCGTTCATGTCGTCTTCGAACTGCGTCAGGACCTCTCTCGCCTTTTCGCGGCCACCGTGCTGCAGGCTGAGGTAGGTCATCTCGCGCACGGCAAACACCTGGGCTCGTGGCCATCCCCGGGTACGGCCAAGGTCGTACAAACGCCCCGCCAGACATTCTGCATGCGTGATATGGCCAGCCTGGGCGGC
>JASLES010000144.1 GCA_030151005.1 Silvimonas sp. | reverse complement strand
AGCGCGACGTGGCTGCGGCGGTACAGTGGATGGACCAGCATTTGCTGGAAGTAGAACGCAGTTGTTCCTTTGCCAGCGCAGATGCAGAACCGGATCTGAAGGCGATTCTGGGCAACATCGCCAAACGCCGTGGCACAGGTCTTGCATGAGGGGTCACCCAAAACCCTTCTGACTTCGTTGCGTGAACTTGCCCTTGTACTGGCTGCGTTCACGCGTCTGGTCAGAACCGCTTCGCCGGGTTTGCGTGCCCCGGCGTCAACGTATATCGACCAGGACACCACCATGCGTATCCGCATCATCAACGCCAATACTTCTGCGGCCATGACCGACAAAATGGGCCTGGCCGCGCTCAATGTCGCCCGGCCAGGGACCGAGATCATTGCCGTGAACCCGGCCAGCGGGCCGCTGACCATCGAGAGTCATTTTGATGAAACCGTCGCGGGGGTCGGGGTCTGCGAAGAAATCCGCGCCGGGGAAGTGGCGGGTACGGACGCGTATGTCATTGCGTGTTTTGGCGATCCCGGCCTGTACGCCGCGCGTGAACTGACCCACGCGCCGGTGATTGGTATTGCTGAAGCCGCGTTTCACCTCGCCAGCCTGATTGCCACGCGCTTTTCGGTTGTGACCACACTGGGCCGCACCGGCATCATGGCTGAGCGCCTCTTGCATGAGTACGGCATGGGTATTCGTTGCCGCAAGGTACGCGCCGCAGAAATCCCCGTACTGGCACTGGAACAGCAAGCGGATGAAGCCTACCGCCTGATCGAGGCCGAATGCATGCGTGCGCGGGACGAAGACAATATCGGCGCCATTGTGCTGGGGTGCGGCGGTATGGCAGACCTGGCCACGCGTTTGTCCGCACGCATTGGCCTGCCGGTGGTAGAAGGCGTTACGGCGGCGGTGGCGCTGGCAGAATCACTCGTTACACTGAAACTGCAAACCAGCAAATTTGGCGACCTGGCCGCGCCGCCCGCCAAACCCTTTGCTGGCGAGTTTGCCCGTTATTCCCGCTGATCGAACCGGACTGTTCCATGACGCAAGCGTACCCGCGTGACCTGATCGGCTACGGCCGCAACCCGCCACCGGCCAACTGGCCCGGCAAGGCGAAAATCGCCGTGCAGTTTGTACTCAACTATGAAGAGGGCGGTGAAAACTGCATCCTGCACGGGGACAAGGGTTCCGAGCAGTTTTTAAGCGAGATGTTCAACCCGGCGTCCTTCCCGGCGCGGCATTTGTCGATGGAGTCCGTCTACGAATACGGCTCTCGCGCCGGCGTTTGGCGCATCTTGAAAGAGTTTGAAAAACGCGGTCTGCCATTGACGGTGTTTGGTGTATCCATGGCGCTGGAACGCAACCCGGACGTCACCCAGGCCTTTGTCGAACTCGGCCATGAAATTGCCTGCCACGGCTGGCGCTGGATTCACTATCAGGACATGCCAGAGAGCGAAGAGCGCGAGCATCTGCGCATTGGTATGGAGATTATCCAGCGGCTGACCGGTGAGCGTGCGCTGGGCTGGTACACCGGGCGCGACAGCCCCAATACCCGGCGCCTGGTGGCCGATTACGGCGGCTTTTTATATGACTCGGACTATTACGGCGACGACCTGCCGTTCTGGACTACGGTCACCAAAAGCAATGGCGAGCAAACGCCACATTTGATCGTGCCATATACGCTGGACACCAACGACATGCGTTTTTCCTTGCCGCAAGGGTTTTCGCAAGGAGAAGATTTTTTTACGTACCTGCGTGATGCGTTCGATGTGCTGTACGCAGAAGGCGAGGACAGCCCGAAGATGCTGAGCATTGGCATGCATTGCCGCCTGCTGGGGCGACCGGGGCGGATGCGGGCATTGCAGCGGTTTCTGGATCATATCGAGCAGCACGATCGGGTTTGGGTTTGCCGGCGGGATGAGATTGCGCGGCATTGGCGGGAGGTGCATCCGGTTGTGGGGTGATTCGGGAGGTGGCGGTGGTTTGCCAGGGGCTGTGGGGTTGTTAGCGCCTTCGGCGCGGGTTGGAAAAGCTTTTTGATACCGGCGGTGGCCGGAGCACGTTACTTTCTTTGCTTCGCCACCTCGGCGGCCCCAAAGAAAGTAACCAAAGAAAGGCGACCTCTACGACAGCGCCCTTCGGGTCCCTTGTGCTTCTCGCAGTGCCCGGCTGGCTCCAGGGAACTCGGGCTAAAGCCCTCAAACACCCTTACGCCGAAACCCCGGGCGCTGCTGCGATGCTCAGCGCAGTCAAGGGGAGGCAAGTCAAAGACAACTGCAACCCCGTCAATCGCCTGTGCGCAAGAATGGCCTGGTTGTGGTTGTGGTTGTGGTTGTGGTTGTGGTTGTGGTTGTTGGGTTTTGCCGTTCTCCCCCTTTCAAGGACTTTTCCGATTGAGGGAGGGAGACCTTAGGCTCCCGACTGATTGAGGGGATCGCGGAGCGAAAAAGTCCGGGGGTCGCCTTTCTTTTGCCCACTTTTCTTTGGCGACCCAAAGAAAAGTGGGGTGCTCCCGGGCACCCCCGGGTATGTAAATGCACTTACTCGCGCCGAAGGCGCTAACAGATATCTAACATCTCAATACACATATCCATGACCACCGACACCACCGCACTCCCCGCCTGGATCAACACCGCCATTAACCTTGCCGACCCGCGCCTGGGCGCATTGGCCATCTCCGCCAGCGATGAATTCTTCGCCCCGCTTGCCCGTATGCTCAACCCGGAGCCCGCCGTCTTCATCCCCGGCAAGTACGACGACAACGGCAAGTGGATGGATGGCTGGGAAACCCGCCGCAAGCGCACCATGGGGCATGACTGGTCCATCATCAAACTGGGGCGTAAAGGGGTCATTGCCGGGTTTGATGTGGATACCAGCCACTTCACCGGCAACTATGCTCCGGCAGTATCGATTGAAGCGACGGATTGCCGCAGTGACGACCCGGCCGTGCTGGCCAGCGCGCAATGGACAGAAATCCTGACTTCCACCAGTCTCTCTGGCAACAGTCACCACTATCTGGCCGCCGCTGACAGCGGCGCGTATACGCACTTGCGTATCCACATTTATCCGGATGGCGGCATCGCCCGTTTGCGCGTCTACGGCCAGCCGGTGGGCGCGTTTGATGAGCCGGGCAAAGTGTATGACCTGGCCGCGCTGGAAAACGGCGGCCGAGCGGTGGCGTTCAATGACGCCCATTTTGGCGTGGCGTCCAATCTGTTGTTGCCCGGGCGCGGTATCAATATGGGCGAGGGCTGGGAAACCCGCCGCCGCCGCGAGCCAGGCAATGACTGGTGCATTATCGCCCTCGGCGCGCCGGGTATTGTGGAGCGCATAGAGGTCGATACCGCGCATTTCAAAGGCAATTATCCGGATCGCTGCATGATCCAGGCCGCGCGCATGAATGGTGGTACAGATCAATCCATCATCACGCAAAGCATGTTCTGGCCGGTGCTGCTGGATGAGCGCAAATTGCAGATGGATGCCGTCCACACCTTTGCCGATGGCATTGCTGCACTGGGGCCGGTGACGCACGTGCGGCTCAATATCATTCCGGATGGCGGCGTGTCGCGCTTGCGCATCTGGGGCAAGGTCGCGCGATGACCTCACCCTTGATACTGGCGGTTGAACCACTTACCGCAGCGGCATTTGCGCCGTTTGGTGACGTGATCGAGGCTGCGCAAACCGCCCGGCATTTTCCCATTAACGGCGGCAATACCGAGCGGTTTCATGACTTGATGACACTGGCGACC
>JASLES010000128.1 GCA_030151005.1 Silvimonas sp. | reverse complement strand
CCCAGGTGGCGTAGACCGAAGTTTCAAGAGAAGAGCGGGGTTTCCAGCTAACCCCGAGATTGGCTGTTTTGACGTTGTCGTTGTACTCCGCAACGTTCAACGAAGCTGGATAGTCATATTTGTCGTAAGCCAGTGATGCATTGGTCACAATTTTGTCTGTGACCTTCCACTCACCACCCAGCTGATAGTGAGAACGAATCGACTCACCGTAGGTGCTACCCGGCGAGTTGAGCGCATGTGAATAGCCGAGGGAAAACTTGGTCCGGTCGGTGACATGCCAGTTCAAAGTGGCATTGGCCTGCCAGTCATTCTGATCTGCCGTATCGGTATGGATTTTCACCAGACCATAACCGCCCGCAATATCAAACCTGGGATCAAACGGGTAGAAAGCAGTTAACTGCGTCACACGCTGCGTATAGTCCTGGTTCACCGTAAAGCCATTGAAGGTCTGGCTGTCGTAATCCACCTTCTGATAGGTTTCACCCAGCGAGAACACACCGCCCCGATCTGTGGTGTATTGCAATTTGGCGCCGTACTGATCGTTGTACAGATCCAGAATGGTTTCCTGGCTGTGGCGCACCTTGGCACGGCTGGCATCGACGACCACGGCCACACTGCTATTAATGCGGTAACCGGCCTGTGCACTGCCGGTGAGCGTGCGCATCAGGTCTTCCTGGTTCAGCAAAATGTCGCCGAAATCAGAGACCACCTTCTGGTCATTAAATGTGGCCGAGCCAAACCAGCTGTGACCAATGTCACCGTGCCAACCCAGACTATTGTTCCAGCCAACGTAATCAAGCTGGCTGAACGACATATAGCGCGGCGCGTAAACATTGGCGTCGACAGAAAATACCTGGCGCGACAGGGTGGCGTCGATATGCCCACCCACTTGCGGCGTGATGATGGAGTCACCGCGATGGTCCTTGCCCAGTGCGGTCTCAGTGTCTTGCGAGTCACTCAGCCTGAATACGTTGCTGTCATAGAGGTAGCCCAGCTGGGCGTAGGTGCTGATCGAGTCGCTGGGATCATAAGCCGCCGCACACAGAGCGGAAGCCAGTACAGAGCCGAGTGGCAACAACTTCAGTCTTGTTTTCATCGAGATTCTCCTGACAGCTTGTATGTGGCCCACACTTGTCTGTGCGGACTGCTCCCTACCGGCGGCGCCTCCCCGTTCGGGCATGCCGGACCCAACTTTGCTTCTTTATACTTTTTTACCGCAGTCTTTCAAATAATTATTACTTCTTTAAACGAAGTATGTCGTTTGCTGAAAAAATAAACGAAAAATCTGATCATTTTGTGAAGACTGGAGACAATTTCAAAAGAAATAACATTTAGATCAGTCACTTGCAAAAACACATCAAGACGCTCCATTTGGGCAAGAGAGCAACCGCCCTCCGTCACCAATAGGGTGAAATGTGTTTTGCAAGGTCAAAGCTTTCTCTCTCTACCGACCGAAAAGTAGTCTGGGTCACACCACGCCAGGCAGATCAAATGGAAGGCTGACTCAGTGCAGCGGACTGCATAGCGCCAGATGCCGGCTGCACTGGAACGCCACCGGCCACCAACAGTTCGCGCAAGCGGGCAACCGCAGCCTCCGCAGAGAAATGCGGGGTATAGGCGACGGTGCGTTCCCGCAGCAAGGCCGCATGGTCAGGCTGCTGCATGGTGCGAACCACGGCACTGGCAAAGTCCGCTTTGCCCTCGGCGATATCGAACGGCGGTGAGGGTTGTTCGGGGAAGCCCGCAGCACCATTGGCCGTCGTGATACACCCCAGACCCACGCAGAAGTAATCCACCATCTTGATTTTGATGCCGCTCCCCATCAGCACCGGGTTCACGGCGAAACTGCAGTAGCGCGTCACCGTAGACAAATCCTCGACCCGCCCATGCAAGGTGACGCCTGGCCCGACATTGGCAAACTCACCGCAGACTGCGCCCGCGACATCCAGATGCGCATCCGGGACGTTGGCGCGCACCACTGGCCAGACATGTTCCAGGAACCAGCGCAGGCCATCCACGTTGTGATAGGCCCTGGAGCCCAGATAGAAAATGCGGTGCGGTTGCCGCTCATGCCCGGCTTGCGGACTGGGCATGCGTCCGGCATTGGCCACCACTGGCAGGATGGTGCCCACCCGCGCGGCCGGTGCCAGTGCCGCCAGCTCGGTAGCGTCATGCGCATTGATGGCAATGATGGCGTCAAACCACCGGGCCCTGCCTGCTTCCAGATCCGGCGCTACTGCCGGGCGCGGCACAAAGCCGTTGGCGCGAAACGACGCGCAGCGCAGATGAAAAACGTCATGGGCAATGAGCACCTTGTTGCGGACCTGCGGAAAGGCACGCACGGCATCAGAGCGGAAAATGGTATCGATCAGTAATACGTCGATGGCTGCAGGCGGCAGGCTGGCAGGGATACGCGCCACCTCTGTCTCAGACAGAAATCGCCCGATCCAGGCCACTTTGTCAGCGGCGTTTTTGCGGCCCTTGAGGCCTAGCCGGTTTTTTACCCAGCGCGCAGCCGCTCCCAACGACAACGGTAATAACCAGTGCCCCACCTGGCGGGCGTGCAGATAGCTGACCGTACATGGCAGCTCTGGCTCAACCGCGCGACCCGCCACATTCAGGCCGGTGACCACCAGGTGCAACCGATACCCCAACGCCGCAGCCGCCCGCAGGATCGTCATGTTGTAGCTGCCTGGCCCATTCTCACCAGAGCGGGGTAAAGCTTCGCACACCAGTACGGCCAGTGGAGCGGCGTTATGGCGATCATGCGGGCTATCAGTCACGGCGGAGCAATCCTGTCTGTAGGCGCTTGACTGACTCTCTAGCAAGAATCCATCCAAACGCTTTCTATTAATGAATACAAATAGAAAGATACAGTCAGAATGAAACTGAACGCAATCTTGCTGTGCACTGCAACACGTTTACCGCGCCATCACGGCTGGACCGGTGTGATCTTGCGCAGGGTTGCGGCACTGTAATCAGAGACAAACAGGTCACCCGCCGCGTCGACCGCGATCCCGTACGGAAACTGAAACGTTGCCGCAGCGCCCTTACCGTCCGCAATACCAGAGACACTATTCGTCCCAGCCAGCGTGCTGACAGTGCCATCCGGAGTGATCTTGCGGATTTCGCGATTGTAAGTGTCCGCCACATAGACATTGCCAAAGGCATCGACCGCAATGCCGTAAGGGGAGAAAAACTGTGCGGCGGTACCCACGCCATCGGCATTACCTGCTACGCCTGATCCAGCCAGCGTGCTGACCGTGCCATTCGGTGTCACTTTGCGGATTTCGTTATTGCCGGTATCGGCCACATACAGGTTGCCGTTGTGATCCACCGCAATCGCCCCAGGCTCGTCGAATGAGGCCGCAGCGCCCACACCGTTGGAGCTACCGGCCGTGCCATTGCCGGCCAGCGTCGTCACCGTGCCATCCGGCATGACTTTGCGAATATTATGGTTTTGAGTGTCCGCCACATAGACCACCCCTTGGGCATCTACCGCCACCCCGCCAGGCAGGTAGAACGAGGCCCCACTTGCCTGACCATCATTACTGCCCGGGCTTGACCAGGAACCCGCCAGCGTGCTGACCGTGCCATCAGGCGCAATTTTGCGAATTTCATAATTATTGGTATCTGCGACATAGACATAGCCGTTGGTATCTACCGCCACGCCAATCGGATAATAAAAGCTGGCGACGGTGGCCGCCCCATCGGCATGCCCCGTCGTGCCTGCAACACCTGCCAGCGCAGATACCGTGTAATCAGATGCGATCTTGCGGATTTGCTGGTTACCAAAGTCAGCCACATAGACATGACCAGATGCGTCCACCGCGAGGCCCAGCGGATCCGTAAACCGCGCGGCAAGACCCTGGGCATTCTGGTCACCCGGCACATTGGCCGTGCCAGCCACGGTCAGCACCTGCCCTACTGTGCTCGCGCAGGAGACCGTGATGGTATTGATGCTGGTTACCGCCGGGCCCGAAGCATCGGCGAGCGTACACCATTGAAAGCCAGGGGGCTGAGTCAGCACAGTCACCATATACGCGCTGGCCGGTGTCGCAAAGGTAAATGCGCCATTGGCCGTCAGCGTCAGGGTATCGCCGCCATTATTCTGCAAGGTCACCGTCGTCTGCGCCGCCAGCCCACTCAACACACCACCGATGGTAGGCAATTGCTGCGCAACTGGCGTGGGTGTCGACGTCGCTGCTGGCACAGGTGACGCACTGGGCGAGCTACTGGCCACCGGGGCCGGGTCATCGCCTTGATTACAGGCCGTCAGCAGCACTGGCAATAGCAAGATCACTACACCCATCAGGCTGTTTTTATTCATTTTTTCTGGTTAACCGGTGTATGTCTGGTGAGAAAAAGCTAATTATCGGCCAGCAACCGGGCGCCACAACTGCGAAGACCAACAGGTAGAAGGATTTCATGGCCCGACCGGACATCTGCACAAGATGACGAAGATCGGGCATGGCGTTGCAGCAACATGCAGCGCGTTGAATATGAAAAACCCCGCCAGGCTTGCACCTGGCGGGGTTTTTGGGGTCATGCGAAAACACGACCGGGTATTTTTGGTGGGCCCCCCGGGAGTCGAACCCGGCACCAACGGATTATGCTTACCAGCTACGGCTTTCGCCGCCCCTTTCGGGTTTGTGGTCTGGACTGTCTCTTGTCTTTACGACCTGCCCGTACAGTCTCTACACGTTCCCGCCGTTACATCTGCAAACCGGCAGGCTTCGCTCGGGATTACCACGGTATCAATCCAACAACACCAGAGGCTTCCCCGAATTTGAGCAGTTCTACCAAAGGGCAGAGTGAACTTGCCCCAAGGCAACCCATACAACGTCATCCATACCTTGCAGGCTACAGGAGAGACGCTTTGTTAAGTCCGCTGCTCTAACCAGGCATGAGCTAGAGGCCCATATCAAACAAACTCCCGGTCAGTGACCCGACCGGGAGGCGTGATATTACGGCTCGTTGCTCACACTTTCAAGGAAACTCTTCAGGCGCTCCGAACGGGTCGGGTGGCGCAGCTTTCTGAGTGCCTTGGCTTCGATCTGACGAATCCGTTCACGGGTCACGTCGAACTGCTTGCCTACTTCTTCCAGCGTGTGGTCCGTGCTCATATCGATACCAAAACGCATACGCAGCACTTTGGCTTCGCGCGGGGTCAGGGTATCGAGCACTTCACGCGTGGCTTCACGCAGGCCGGCGTAGACCGCAGCTTCTGCCGGGGCCACCGTAACCGAGTCTTCAATGAAGTCGCCCAGGTGCGAATCATCATCGTCACCAATCGGGGTTTCCATGGAGATCGGCTCTTTGGCGATCTTCAAGATCTTGCGGATCTTGTCTTCCGGCATTTCCATGCGGCCAGCCAGTTCTTCCGGCGTCGGCTCCAGACCGGTTTCCTGCAAGATCTGGCGCTGGATACGGTTCATCTTGTTGATCGTTTCGATCATGTGAACCGGAATCCGGATAGTGCGCGCCTGGTCCGCGATGGAACGCGTAATGGCCTGACGGATCCACCATGTAGCGTAGGTGGAGAACTTGTAACCGCGACGATATTCGAACTTGTCCACAGCCTTCATCAGGCCGATATTGCCTTCCTGGATCAGATCGAGGAACTGCAGACCACGGTTGGTGTACTTCTTGGCAATCGAGATCACCAGACGCAAGTTGGCTTCAATCATTTCGCGCTTGGCGCGGCGAGCCTTGGCTTCACCCGTCGACATCTGACGGTTGATTTCCTTGAGCTCTTTGATCGGCAGCATGGCCAGCTCTTGCAATTCTTTGAGCTTGCCCTGCTTTTCCATGATCGCGTGCTGATAACGCTCGAGCACTTCGGCATAAACCTGACCGGACGACAACTCTTCAATCACCCATTCCAGATCGGTTTCGCGACCCGGGAAGGTTTTGATGAAGTGTTCGCGCGGCATGCGGACCTTCTGGGTACACAGATCCATGATTTCGCGCTCGTAACCGCGAATTTCATCAACCATGGTACGCAGGTGATCACAGAGGGCTTCAACCTGACGGGCAGAGAAGCGGATATTCTGGAATTCATCAGAGATGACTTGTTGCGCTTCCAGATAACCCTTGCTTTGCACACCATCTTTCTGCAAAGAAGCCACCATGCGCGCATAAGCAGCACGGACGATTTCAAAGCGCTCACGCGCTTGTTCCTTCAAGAGTTCAAGGTTGGCGCTGGAGATCGCGGCGCTATCGTCGCCCTCTTCGCCTTCCTCGCCTTCTTCGTCGTCTTCCAGCGCTTCTTCTTCAACGACTTCAACTGGCGGCTGCGCTTCTTCCTCAACCGCGTTGGGGTCGATAAAGCCGTCGATGATGTCGTCGATGCGGATTTCGTCGTTCAGGCCCTTGTCCACCAGTTCCAGAATCTGGGTGATGGTGGTCGGGCAGGCCGAAATCGCCTGGATCATGTGCTTGAGGCCGTCCTCAATCCGCTTGGCAATTTCAATTTCGCCTTCGCGGGTCAAGAGTTCCACTGTCCCCATTTCGCGCATGTACATCCGCACGGGGTCGGTGGTTCGACCAAATTCCGAATCCACCGAGGAGAGCGCCGCTTCGGCTTCTTCTACGGCATCATCGTCCGCCACGGCTGGCGTGGCGTCGGACATCAGCAGGTCTTCGGCATCGGGTGCCTCATCGTAGACCTGGATGCCCATATTGCTGATCATGCTGATCACGCCCTCGATCTGCTCGGCATCGAGCATGTCTTCAGGCAAGTGGTCGTTAATTTCAGCGTATGTAAGATAACCGCGCTCTTTACCGAGCACGATCAGGGACTTGAACTTGGCCTTACGGGCTTCAGGATCAAGGGGTTCATCGTCGCTTTCCCGTCCGCCAGCGCGGAAATCGGTGCGTTCGGTGTCTTCTTTATCGAATTCGTGTTCTGCCGCCATGACTCGTGAGACTCAGAAAGATTCGGAAAAACCGAGGATTATATCAGATAACCCTCTGATCCACATGGGAACAGAAGATTCATTT
>JASLES010000113.1 GCA_030151005.1 Silvimonas sp. | reverse complement strand
ATCCTTGCCAGCGCCCCTCCCCCAGGTTATGTTCCCCGCTCTACCTCATTGCCTTATGCCGGAGCACATCATGAGCAAGTCCATCATCCACAGCGACAAAGCCCCCAAAGCCGTCGGCCCGTACTCGCAAGCGGTCAAAGTGGGCGACACCGTGTATCTGTCTGGCCAGATTGGTCTGGACCCGGTTTCCGGCAACCTGGTCGACGGCTTTGATGCCCAGGCTCATCAGGTGTTCACCAATTTGCGTGCGGTCGCACAAGCGGCCGGTGGTGATTTGTCCGATATCGTCAAACTGGGCGTGTTCGTCACCGATCTGGGCAACTTTGCCCGTCTGAACGAAATCATGACCGAGTACTTCGTAGAGCCCTATCCGGCCCGTGCGGCGATCCAGGCCGCAGCATTGCCCAAAGGTGCCGTGGTTGAAGCGGATGCAGTGCTGGTGCTGTCTCGATAAGTGTATTGCGCTGTGTTGATCTCGCCAGCCCGGCTGCCGTGTGCGCCGGGCTGGTTTTCATCCGGTGCGGCCTTATCTACATCTGATTGGTGACGCCATCATCCACCCGGAGCCGTCCATGTTCCAGAATCCCTCTGATGATGAAATCCGCGCTTTGCTCCAACGGGTCAAGCGTATTGCCGTCGTCGGGCTCTCGCCCAAGCCGGATCGCCCCAGCTATGGCGTCTCGCAAGTCATGCAACGTGCCGGTTATCAGATTGTGCCGGTGCGGCCCATGGTGACGGAGGTTCTGGGCGAGAAAGCGTATGCCACGCTCAAGGATGTCCCTGACGCGGTCGATCTGGTAAACGTGTTTCGGCGGGCAGAAGAAGTCGATGCCGTCGTCGATGAAGCCATTGCCATCGGGGCGCCTGCCATCTGGATTCAACTGGGCATTGTGAACGACGCCGCCGCTGAGCGTGCCCGTGCGGCGGGGCTCATGGTGGTGATGGATAAGTGCATCAAGATTGAATACATGCGTTTATGTCTGTAATGCACCGCGCAACACCGTTGTCATCTTGCCAGCGCGCGGACACCCGTTTAGCCTGAGCATAACGTTCTACAAAGTACTGATATGAATCTGACCTTTACCAAGATGCAGGGCCTGGGCAACGACTTTATCGTGCTCGATGGCGTGCGCCAGTCCCTGCAGCTTTCCGCCGAGACCATCCGCAAACTGGGCGATCGCCACTTTGGCATCGGCTTTGACCAGTTGTTGCTAGTCGAACCCGCCGAACGCGAGGGCGTGGATTTTCGCTACCGCATTTTCAACTCGGATGGCGGCGAAGTAGAACACTGCGGCAACGGTGCGCGCTGTTTTGTGCGCTTTGTGCTGGATCAGGGCCTGACCACCAAAACCGAGATCGTGGTTGATACCGCCAAGGGTGTCATTCGTCCGAAGCTGGAAGCCAATGGCCTCGTGACCGTCGATATGGGCGAACCGCGTTTCTTGCCCGATGAAATCCCTTTTGTTGCCGATGCCGACAGTATCACCCACCCGCTGGATGTGATGGGCGAACAGGTCGACATCAGCGTGGTGTCTATGGGCAACCCGCATGCCGTACAAGTGGTCGAGAACGTCGACAGCGGCGTGGTGGAGCGTCAAGGCCCCATCATCGAAACCCACCCGCGTTTCCCGCAACGGGTGAACGCCGGTTTCATGCAAGTCATCAACCGGGGCGCCGTCAAACTGCGTGTTTATGAACGCGGCGCGGGCGAAACCCTGGCGTGCGGCACCGGCGCCTGTGCCGCCGTTGTTGCCGGCATCCGCCGTGGCTTGCTGGACCCTACGGTGCGGGTGACTACGCACGGCGGCGAGCTGACCATTAGCTGGCATGGCCCAGGCACACCGGTCATGATGACCGGCCCGGCAGTCAGCGTATTTACCGGCCAGATTGAAGTCTGACCTGATCAACCACCAACCAAAAACACCAATCCAATCAATCAATTGGCAGAAAGAGAGCGGACAATGCAAGCCCAGGAAGTCATGCAATGGTTGCAGGAAAACCCCGGTTTTTTTGAAGACTATGCCGACGAGATTGCCGATATTTTCGTCCCCCATAGCCACAACGGCCAAGCCGTATCACTGGCCGAGCGCCAATTGCTGACCTTGCGTGAGAAAAACCGCGCCATGGAAATGCGCATGGCCGAGCTGTTGCAGTTCGGTGAAGAAAACGATGTGATCTCCGACCTCCTCCAAAAGCTGGCCGTCGGCCTGATGCAGGCGAATGACCTGCCGGGCATTGTCGGCACACTGGAATACCATCTGAAAGAGCGCTTTCTGGTACCGCACGTGGCATTGCGCTTGTGGCTGCCGGCCGATGCGCAGCTGCGCGAATTCACCCCGGTCGGTGAGGCCGTCCACAAGCTGGCCAATAATCTGGTTTCGCCCTACTGCGGCCCCTATGTGACCGACGAAGTGGTGGAATGGTTTGAAGGCGTCGGCACAGAGCTCAAATCGTTTGCGCTGTTTGCTCTCAGAACCAGCGAACAGCCGTTTGGCATTATGGTGCTGGCCAGCAATGACCCGGACCGCTTCTTCCCCGATATGGGTACGCTGTATCTGCAGCGCTTGTCTGAACTGCTGGCTGCCGCCATTCGTCGGGTGGTGCCCTCCGGCCCGCCCGTACTCTCGGCCGAAGTCCCTGACGACGCCCTGCCGGTCATCGACGATCTGCCATGAGCGATGACTTGCTGGCCCGCTTTGCGCAGTATCTGGAAGGCGAGCGACACGCCAGCCCCCAGACGCGCAAAGCTTACCTGCGTGACTTGCAAGACCTGATCACGCTGGCCGGCAGCAAACCACTCCAGGAACTGACCGCGCTGGATGTGCGCGGTTTTGTGCGACAGCTCGCTTCACGCGGGCTGTCTGCTTATTCGATTGCACGCATGTTGTCAGCCTGGCGCACCTTTTACAGACTGATGGCGCGCGATCTGGCGTGGCCGCTAGACCCCGCCGCCAGCGTCAAGCCGCCGCGCAAGCGGCAACGCCTGCCCAAGGCCATGTCTGAGGACGCCGCCGGGGGCTTGCTGGAAAACATGCCGGACGATGACACCCTGGGTGCGCGTGACAAAGCCATGTTTGAACTGGCGTATTCGTCTGGTCTGCGGGTCTCTGAACTGGTCAGTGTGCAACTGGCCGATGTCGATCTGGCTGGCGGTCTGGCGCGCATTACCGGTAAAGGCAACAAGACGCGCATGGTGCCGGTCGGCAGCAAAGCGCGTGAAGCCATTGCAGAGTGGCTCAAGGAGCGCACGCTGATCGCGCAGCCAGGTTGCACCCATGTGTTTGTGGGTCAGCACGGTAAACCACTGACTACGCGGGCGGTGCAAGCCCGATTCAAAACCTGGGAAGCGCGCCTGGGGATTGCCGAACCCTTGCATCCACACAAACTGCGGCACAGTTGCGCCACCCATTTGCTGCAGAACTCGGGCGATTTGCGCGCGGTGCAAGAGCTATTGGGGCATGCCAATCTGTCCACCACGCAGGTGTATACGCATCTGGACTGGAAAGTACTGGCCAAAAGCTACGATGCCCACCACCCGCGCGCGCGGCGTAAAGACGACAACGACGCGCCGCCCTCTACCGAATCCTGACTGCGACCCTGATGTAACCTAGCGGCCGCTATACGGCTGGCGTACCGGTTGGGCTTCTTTGCTTGTCGGGCCCTGCTCAACGGCTTCGTCCACCTGGACATCGTACTCAAACAGATCAAACCCGGCTTGTTGCTCCACCAGGCGCACCGCCGTCAGCAGAATGGTGTCGCTCCCGGTTTCCACACGGAACTGCCCACCCTTGATGAAGGTGCCCCGCGGCGCCAACACGCGCGGCGGTTGGCGCAAGATGGACATCATCGGCAGCATCAGTACCGGGGTGGGCACCGCATCTGGCTGGGCTTCGGTGGTGCGCATCAGGCCCAGTTCTGCTTTGGGCGAGAAGATCTGCACGCCAATTTCCAGCGCACCATCTTCGCTTTGCTGTATCCAGCGTACGGCGGCGTACATCCAGTTGCCGCCTGTCTCTTGCGGCCGCACAGAAACCAGTTCGCCCACGCGCAGGCGTTCCGGCGGCGCTTCGCGTTTGGCCAGGGCATAACCGCCCGGGCTTTCATCGACCACCGCCCAATCCTGCATATGCAGGTCTGTGGTTACGCCGGCTTGTTCCAGCTGGTCTGGCGGCAGCGGTACGTCCGGGTCCATGGCGCAGGCGGCCACGGTTTTGAGACCAACGCACAAATGCACGCTGGCATCTTTGGGAATGCGCTGGAACATGCGGCGCGGAGCAATACTCCATTGCTTGAGCAAGCGGCGCAGGATGTCCATCCAGAACTGGATTTTCACGCGGTCTGGCACAGCCGGCGCTTTGGTTTCCAGGCCCTGCAACATCTTGTGGACTTTCTTGCCCAGTTCAATGGTATCGATCAGCATGGCCGGCCCGGCGTAATCACCGGGCAGATTACTGCCGTAATAGGCCGGGGCTTCGTCCGTATCCAGCCGGGCCAGAAAGAACCCGCCGCTGCCGGCATGCTGCGCCACCGGCTGGAAATGCGCGGCCGGAGCGTAGTTATCAATGATCTCGATGACTTTTTCGAGCTCAATGGTGGAGAACCGCAACGGGTCTGCCAAAGACAGCAACACAATACGTTTGTACAACACGCCCACCGGGGGGCCGACTTCTTCCAGATGGGGTTCATCCAGCTGGCGAGATTGCGCCATCAACTGGAACAACTGATGTAGTTCACGCCACATGCCAGAGAATGGCTGCATGGCCATGCGGCAATCGAGCTGATACGCCCGGTAAAACAGCAACATGATCAGCTGCACCAGTTGCGGTACTTGCTGTTTGCTGTTGCCACTAAAGAAAGAACGCTTTTCTACCCGCTCCACCAGCGCGATCTTGTACCCGCCGGCCAGCTCCAGCCACAGATTACGCATCAGCAACATGGCCTGGCGCGGCTTGTCTCGCATGGGCATGCCTTGCGAGACGGCCTGCGCGGCAAAATCCCCCGACATGACATCGAGCACGCGCCGGTATTCATCCAGGAGTTTGACGCGGACCTCCGCATCCATGACGGTACGGTTGCATGAGGCCAGCGCATCGAAAATCTGCCGTCCGGTTTCCAGGACATGGCCGCTGGGCAAGCCGATCAGCCACATGCGCAAGGCACGCGGATCGGTCTCCACAATAGCGGCCAACCGGGCATCCGGTTGAGGCAGATCAAGCGATAGCTGCATCATCGGGCTCCTCTTGCCCACCCAGTGCAGCTTCAAGTGCCTGGGTAGTGCCCGCCACGAGCCAGTCGGCTTCGTCGTCCTGCATGACGTACGGGGGCATGAAATAAACGGTATTGCCGATCGGGCGCAGCAACAAACCTTGCTCCAGCGCGGCGCGGTACAAGCGCTGGGCAAAACCGGGGCGCGGGTCTTCTACATCGAAAGCCCAGATCATCCCCGTATTACGATAGTGGCTTACCCGCTCATGCCGGGCGAAACCGGCAAAGCGCTTCGACCAGCGGGCCGCACGCTCACGATTGGCGGCAATCACGTCGTCTTGCTCAAAGATATCAAGCACGGCCAGCGCCGCAGCGCAGGCCAGCGGGTTGCCGGTGTACGAGTGCGAATGCAGGAAACCACGGGTGACGTCTTCATCGTAAAAGGCCTGATAGACCTCATCCGTGGTGAGCACGGCAGCCAGCGGCAAGAAACCACCAGTAATGCCTTTGGAAACACAAATAAAGTCAGGCTTGATACCCGCTTGCTCGCAACCGAACAGCGTGCCGGTGCGGCCAAAGCCGACGGCGATCTCGTCAGCAATCAGATGCACCTGATACTGATCACACAGGGCGCGTACCCGCGTGAGGTAATGCGGGTCATACATCGCCATCCCGGCCGCGCCTTGCACCAGCGGCTCCAGAATGACGGCAGAAATTTCTTCATGATGCGCAGCCAGGATGGCGGCCAACCCGTTGGCGGCAGCGTCCGCGACATCCCGGGCAGTTTCACCGACACCGGCCTGACGCGCATCGGGCGAAGGGGCGATGAAATTGTCCCGCACCAGGCTGGAATACGCGCTACGGAACACGGGGACATCCGTCACCGACAGCGCGCCAATGGTCTCACCGTGATAACTGCCCGCCAGATAAACAAAACGGTGCTTGCCCGGCTTGCCATTGTTCTTGTGATAATGCGCCGACATCTTGAGCGCAATTTCGGTGGCAGATGCGCCATCCGACCCATAAAACGCATGACCCAGCCCGGTCAGGGCCGCCAGACGTTCAGAAAGCTCGACTACCGGCCGATGCGTAAACCCGGCGAGCATGACATGCTCAAGCTGGTCCAGCTGGTTTTTGATGGCCTGTTTGATACGCGGCTCACCGTGGCCAAACAGGTTGACCCACCAACTGGAGACACCATCCAGATACCGTTTGCCGTCGCAATCAACCAGCCAGACGCCTTCGCCACGTTCGATAGGAACCAGCGGAAAAGTCTCCAGGCGCTTCATCTGGGTGCACGGATGCCAGACGGCATGACGGCTACGCGCCAGAAGGCTGTCATTGTGGTGGGCGGTGCCAGGCTGGCTTGTCGGGCTTTCCAGTTTTCTCTCCTGCATACAGACTTCGGATATTTCCATGTTGCGATGGTTCAAAACAGTACCAATCGTCACCCGTAAAAAACCGATTGAGCGGCAGGTTATACGATTCCTGGGGCACCTGTTAAGCGCGATATGCTAATTACTTAAAAAATTACTTATTACTTTCAAAATATATTCGTTTTTGTTAATTATTCAGTGACAATTTTCGGCACAAGTGACGTAAATCGCTTCCCAAAAATGGCAAGTTGTGCGCTGCGAAACAAGCCAGCTGCGCCCTGTAATCTGACGAAAAACAATCCGCCGGGCATACAACCATGTTTGATTTTCATGTTCCCAAGCGCGATAACGTAGCCCTTCTGGGCGATCGCGAAATTATTACACACGGCTTGCAAACCCAAGTCTGGAGTGATCTATACCATCGCTGCATGATGATGCGCTGGCCAGTTTTCTTTCTAATGGTGGGTATTGCTTTTCTGCTTTTGAACCTGCTTTTCGGGACGCTTTACACCCTGGGTACCCACCCCATCGCCAACCTTTATCCGACCGGGTTCTGGGGTGCATTTTTCTTCAGTGTCGAAACCATCGCTACTGTCGGATATGGCGACATGCATCCGCAGTCGGTTTATGGCCATGTCATAGCCACCATAGAGATTTTTACCGGCATGATGAGCATCGCCCTGATTACCGGTGTGATGTTTGCGCGTTTCTCCCGCCCGCATGCGCGCATCATGTTTTCGCACAACCCGGTGATCCGCCCCGTCGACGGCCAGATGATGTTGATGATGCGCGCCGCCAACGCCCGCCAGAATGTGATTGTCGACGCCTCCGCCCGTCTGCGGATGATCCGGCAAGAGCGTTCCGTCGAAGGCCTGCAAATCAGACGCATCCATGACCTGGTGCTAGTACGCCATCAACACCCCATGTTTGTGCTGAGCTGGACGCTGATGCATGTGATTGACGAATCCAGCCCGCTGTTTGGCATGAAGCCAGAAGACCTGGCCCGCACAGATTGCATGCTGGTGCTGAGCCTGGACGGCACAGACGAAACCACCACGCAAACCATGCGCTCTCGTCAGAGCTACAACCATGAGTTGATCCGCTGGCAATACGCCTATGCCGACCTTTTGTACACGGATGCCACAGGCCAGACGCATGTGGACTACAGCCGGATGAATGAGATTCGGCCGTTGGAGATGGGGGAGCAGCCGACGGGGTAAAAGGGTACGCCAGGCCGCGTGGCGGGGGCTTGGGCGCCCAGGGCGTTGATAACAATCCACCATTGCTGCTGTGAAACCTGAACCGCTGTTTGCGCCTGACGGCGCAGTGTTTTACATACTCGCGGTGGCGGGAGCACCCTACTTTCTTTGCTTCGCCACCTCGGCGGCCCCAAAGAAAGTAGGCAAAGAAAGGCGACCCCTGCCTAGCGGCCCTCCGGGCTTCCCTCAGTCGGTCGGGAGCCTAAGGTCTCCCGTCCTCCTTCGGCGCTTGGCTTTTATGGGGGAGAAAGTCAAAGGCAACACCAACTGCCACTGCCACTGCCAATTCAACACGCATCCCACTGACTCGTCATTCCGGTCCTTGGCGGCCCCCTTGCGCCGGAATCCAGCTGCAATGCGTGCATGCTGCTCCGGACAATTCGGAACGGTCACGGTAATCCACCATAAGCAGCCCGTTGGGCTGCGAACTGGATTCCCGCCTCAGCGGGGGCCCGCCGAGGGGAATGGCGAAGTAGTGAGGCGGGCCAATCATTCTTGCGGGCAGACGGTTTGGCGGGTTGGCGTTGCTTTGGCTTTTGAAGTTGAAGTTGCTTTTGACTTGCCTCCCCTCCGGCAGCGCCGAGCATCGCAACAAAGTCCGGGGTTTCGGCGTAAGGGTGTTTGAGCCCAAAGGGCGAGTTCCCTGGAGCCAGCCGGACTTTGCGAGAAGCACAGGGAACCCGAAGGGCGCTGTCGCAGGGGTCGCCTTTTCTTTGGGTACTTTCTTTTGGCGATCCAAAAGAAAGTACCTAGCTGTCGGGCTACCCCCGACATGCAAACAACCGCGCCGCAGGCGCTAACACCCACCGCAATAATGGATTGCCGCTACCGCCCCAAATCCACCGTACATACAAAGCAACATGCCCCCGGGACTCCCGTCCCAACAGCCATCATCCACGCCACGTAAGTGCCCCTTCCCCCCAAACCCCACCCCATACACGTTTCAAACACGTCACGCTATGTGTCGTAGCTGATGACGCCAATCTCATAGCGGCTTATGATTGCCGGTTTGGCGAGACAGAACGTCCGTTCACCTTTCGTCAGCAACACAGACCATAGAAATACCCGACATGAATCAAGCCCAACCTACGCCGCGCCCGCCGTCCGGCCGCACTGGCGACGGCTTTCTGCCCGTAGCCCGCATTGCCCT
>JASLES010000106.1 GCA_030151005.1 Silvimonas sp. | reverse complement strand
ATGGAAATCCTGGCCGCCCGCCATAGCGTGCGTCATGGCGACTTTAGCGAGGGCGTGCGTGCGCGCCTGATTGACCGTGATAACACGCCACGCTGGGCGCATGCCTCGGTAGCGCAAGCGCTGAAAAGCGGTGTGGCGCGCTGGTTTGATCCGGTTTGACGCTTGCCAGCGCTGAGGGCGCATGGTTTGATGTGGCTTGATTAGTTGATTCAGGCAAAAAGTAACAAGTCACTTGAAACTTTTGCCGTATCCCGTCATCTTAATCACTGCGAGTCAACCGCTCGTATTGAAATATCGATCAGAATATGGAGAAGCAAACTATGGATTACACCACCGCCCAATACGGCGGCGCGGCAGTCGCCGTCGAACGCAACCGGGTGTTGCGCAACACCTATTTCCTGCTGGCCCTGAGCATGCTGCCCACCGCCGCTGGTGCGTTGCTGGGTATTTCCATGCAGTTCGCCATGAGCCCGATGTTTGGTGCAATCGTGTTCCTGGGCGTGAGCTTTGGTATGTTCTTCGCCATCGAAAAAACCAAGAACAGCGCCATGGGCGTTGTGCTGTTGCTGGCTTATACCGGCTTTATGGGTCTGTGGCTGTCGCAAATCCTGCAAGTAGCCCTGCGTTTTGCTAATGGCCCGGCCATGATTGGTACTGCCGCAATCGGCACCGCTGCCATCTTCTTTACGCTGGCAGGCATTGCCACCGTGACGAAAAAAGATTTTTCGTTCATGGGCAAGTTCCTGTTTGTGGGTCTGGTGGTGCTGATCCTGGCTTCGCTGGCTAATCTGTTCTTCCAGATCCCGGCGATCTCGCTGGCGGTATCGGCCATTGCCATCATGATTTTCTCGGCTTACATCCTGATGGATGTTAGCCGCATCGTGAATGGTGGCGAAACCAACTATGTGACTGCAACCCTGCAGCTGTACCTGAACGTGTACAACATCTTCATCAGTCTGTTGAACATTCTGATGGCATTCTCGGGCAACAACCGCAACTAACGCGGCAACAGCCTGAAATAAAAAACGCCACCGCAAGGTGGCGTTTTTGTTTTGTCCGCGCCGCAGGAGGGAAGTCTTTATAAGGCAAAACCTGGAATACCTGGTATCCTTCGCACATGCGTTTACCCCGATTTCTCCTTCCCTGGCATGCCATGTTGCCGTGGCTGGTGGCCCACGTTGCCATTGGTCTGGTCCTGGTGGCATTGGCAGGTTATACCTGGCTGGATCAGCGTCAGACGGAAACCGCCCGCGACATGACCATGGCGCAGGATTTGCTCTGGCAAGAGCAAGGCTTGCGGCTGCATTTGCAAACCAACCAGAACGTCATGGAAAACCTGGCTTACAGCTTGGCCGCCAACGCAATTGATGATACGGATTTCAACGCGCGCGCCGATGCGTTGATGAAAGACAATCCGGAAATGCAGTCGCTGGAATTTCTGGACGCCACCGGCCACCGCATGGGCGGTCTGCCCGTTTATAGCTCGCGCCCCAGCAGCCTTGTGCCACTGGACGATCCGCAAGTGCAGGAAGCCATTGATGGCGCCGCCACACTGGGTTACGCCGTCTACAGCAATGTAATCATCCGCGAGGCACCGGTGATTGTGCTGGCGGTGCCGTACTACCATGCATCTGTGTACGGCGGGATCGTGCTGGCGGCGTACTCCCTGCCTGAACTGTTACGCCTGCGTATTCCATGGTGGATGATCCAGCGCTATGACCTGGCGCTGCTGGATGATCAAGGCCACGTGGTTGCGCCGCTCGACGCCACGGTCATGCCGGGTTCGCAACTGACCCGCACCGTCGGCGTAGACCCGTTGGGGCATGAACTTAAATTGCGTGCCAGCGTACGTGACAACCCCAAAGCCAGTAGCCAGACCTGGCTCCTGGGCGCGGTGTTCCTGCTGCTGACGCTGTTGTGGTGGATGTTGGCCATGTTGCGCCGGCGCATGCTGGAACGACAGGCAGCAGAAGTGGCCTTGCGGGATGAAATGGGTTTTCGCTCGGCCATGGAAGACTCGCTCACCACAGGTTTGCGCGCCATGGATCGGGATGGTCGCATCATTTACGTGAACCCGGCCTTTTGCCAGATGGTGGGCTGGAGTGCGTCCGAGCTGTTGGGCCATATTCCGCCCTTGCCATACTGGCCGCCGGAAGAGCTGGAAAACTGCGCTGCCGCTTACCGCGCCATTCTGGAAGGGCAGACCCCGCAAAATGGCTATCAATTGCGCTTTATGCGACGCAATGGCGAGCGCTTTGACGTGCGGCTGTACTCATCCCGGCTAGTGGATGGTCGCGGTGAATATCGGGGCTGGATGGCCTCGCTTTACGATGTCACCGAAATCCGCAAGGAGCGTGAAGCGCTGGCGGCCTCGCGCAAACAATTGCTGACCGTGCTGGAAGGGCTGGAAGCCGCGGTGTCCGTGACGGACGAACAAAGCGGCCAGTTGCTGTACCGCAATCGTCACCACGATGATCTGTTCCCGCTGCGGGACGAAGCCCCGTGTTGTCTGGTGCCGTTGATTGAACACCACACGCTTGCCGTGGAAACCCGTGACCCGGTTACGGGCCGCTGGTATCACGTGCAGCGCCGACGCATTGAATGGGTGGATCGCCGTCAGGTCTGGCTTGATATCGTGGCTGACGTGACCGAGGTGCGCCAATATGCAGAAGACATGCGCTTGCAGTCAGAAAAACTGCAGCACACCGCCCGTTTGATCAGTATGGGTGAACTGGCCTCTAGCCTGGCGCATGAACTCAATCAGCCTTTGGCGGCCATCAGTAGTTATTCCGCTGCGGCGGAAGACATGCTCAACGCGCCGACGCCCATGCTGGAAAAAGCGGCCGACGTGCTCGCCCGCATTGGCGGACAAGCGCGCCGCGCAGGACAGATTATTCGCGGGATTCGGGATTTTGCCGCCAAGCGCGCGCCCCGGCGCGAGAACTGTGATCTGGCTGATTTGTTGTCGGTGCCGATCCAGTTGCTTGAGCCTGTGGTGCGCAAGACGCAGTCCAGAGTGATTGTGGAGCTACCGGATAACCTGCCTATCTTTCAAGGCGACAGCGTGATGCTGGAACAGGTATTGTTCAACCTGTTAAAGAACGGCATCGAGGCCATGGCGGCGGCCGAACTGGACGCCCCGCGTGAGATTACAGTCTCTGCCAGCGCCTCTGACAGCGGTCTGGAAATCATTGTCGCCGACCGCGGGCCGGGCCTTGCCGCGCCAGAAGCGCTGTTCCAGCCGTTTTACAGTACCAAGCCGGACGGCCTGGGTATTGGTCTCAATATCTGCCGCTCCGTGATCGAACAACACCGTGGCCAGTTGCTGGCCGAGGCCAACCCGGGCGGTGGCACCCGCTTTATCTGCCGGCTGCCGCTCACCATCAGTACCGCAGTGACCGAGGAAACCGAATAATGCGACCGATT
The DNA here is from genome assembly GCA_030151005.1 of Silvimonas sp. Lineage (GTDB taxonomy): Bacteria > Pseudomonadota > Gammaproteobacteria > Burkholderiales > Chitinibacteraceae > Silvimonas. The sequence goes on along the minus strand of JASLES010000106.1, from coordinate 1,637 downwards.
GCCATCATCGACGACGATATCGCCGTAAGAGATGCGTTGACCCTGCTGTTTGAAACCCGCAGCTGGCCTGCCATTGCATTTGAGTCCGCCGAGAGCTTTCTCTCTGAAGCCGGCCCTGCTGATTTCAGTTGCATGGTGCTGGATGTCCGCATGACCGGTATGAGCGGGCTGGAACTCTTTAACAAGATCAAAACCGCAGAATATCTGCCGCCGGTGATTTTCCTGACCGGCCACGGCGACGTGGCCATGGCGGTGGCCGCCGTGAAGGAAGGCGCTACAGATTTTCTGGAAAAACCCTGCGATAACCGAGTGTTGGTCAGCAAGATTCAAGCCTATCTGGAACAAGACGAAACCTTGCGCGGCGAATGGGAAGCACGTCAGTCGCTGTCTGATCAGCTTGACGCCCTGACGCCGCGTGAACGTGAAGTACTGCGTGAACTATTGGCGGGCAAGCTCAACAAACAGATTGCCGATGCACTGGCCATCAGTATCAAAACGGTGGAAGTCCACCGCGCGCGCATCTACACCAAGCTGCATGTGCGCTCTGCCGTAGAGCTGGCTGCGCTGTTGAAGGATGTCCCGCTGACCGCCATCAGTGGCAAGGAACCCTCTGCGCACTGACACCCCATGTAGTGGCTGTGCCAAAAAAAAGACCTGCAATGCAGGTCTTTTTTTGTGTGCAACCCAGAGATAGATCAGGGTCAGGACGATGCCTTGGTCTTGGGCGGTTTGGTGGGCTTGGGCGTTGGCGGTGTCTTGTTACCGCCAGCTGGGGCCTTGGCGCCGACGGGTGCCGCACCCGGACTGGTCGCCCCGCTAATCGCGATATCGGCCTTGATCTTGTTGTACGTCCCTTCCTTGATCCCCGAGACTTTCATGATATCTTCCGGGGTCTTGAACGGGCCGTTCTTGGTGCGATAGTCGATGATGGCCTGGGCTTTGGACGGGCCAATGCCAGACAGGCTCTCAAGTTGATCTTGCGAAGCAGTGTTGATGTTCACGACTGCGAATGCAGAACTCATGATCAGAAACATGCCAAGCAATGCAATAAACCACTTTTTCATTGAAATACTCCTTGCGTCTGTGGATGGCAGAACAAAGAACTTGTTACCCTCCAGGTTTTAGCACATGAAAGCTGGTGGTGCCGCCCGTATGCTGCATGATCTGTTAGTCACTTGTCAGTCTGAAGCAGGTTTATGTTTGATTTAACTCCAAATCAGTCCGTAGAACACTACGAAAACTTTCCGGTGGGTTCTATTCTGCTGCCCCGGCGTTATCGCAAGGCCGTTGCCAGCATTTATCACTTTGCCCGCCACGCGGATGATCTTGCTGATGAAGGGGACGCCACACCGGCAGAACGCCTTGCTGCGTTGGCGGCATGCCGGGAAGAACTGGCCCGCATTGAGGCCGGCCAGGCGCCGTTGACTGCCCGCTATCAAGCCCTGGCGGTGACGGTGCGCCAATACGGGGTGCCGCTCTCGTTGTGTGGTGATTTATTGACGGCGTTTGAACAGGACGTGGTCAAAACCCGTTATGCCGATTTTGGTGAAGTGGTGCAGTACTGCCGGCATTCTGCCAACCCGGTCGGGCGCATTTTGCTGTACATCTTTGGTGCCGCAACAGACATCAATCTGGCC
>JASLES010000072.1 GCA_030151005.1 Silvimonas sp. | reverse complement strand
GCGCAAACTGGCTGAGCGCACTTCATCGGCCACCACCGCAAAGCCGCGCCCTTGTTCGCCCGCGCGGGCGGCTTCAATGGCGGCGTTAAGCGCCAGCAAATTGGTTTGATCCGCAATTTCCTTGATCACCTGGATAATGCTGCTGATTTCCTGGGAGCGGCGGCTCAAGGTATCAAGCAGATTGGCCAGCGATTCAACTTCTTCAGACGATCGGCCCACTTCATGCGCCACCTGTTGCACCGTGGCAGCAGATTCGCCAGACAACTTGCCGGTGCTTTGCACCAGTTCATCCGCATCGGTGGCGTTGTCGGCAATGTGTGTAATGCTGACAGTGATTTCTTCAATGGTCGCGGCATTGGTAGCGGCCAGATCAGATAACCGTTGCGAGTCATTGGCAAGGTCACGCAGCACGCTGTTGATGCCTTCAACGCCAGTGGTCAGGCTATCGCTCTGTTGCTGGATTTCACTGAACATACCGCGCAATTGTTCGGTAAAGCGATTAAAGGCCTGCGCAGTCTGGGCAATTTCATCCTGCCCGGCAATGTCGATCTTGCGGGTCAGATCTCCCCCACCCTGCGCAATTTCCTGCATGGCAGAACGCACCCGGACCAAACCGGAAAGCATATTGCCGATCAACAAGCTGGCCAGCGGCACCACGACCACAAGCACCAGCACCAGCGCACCAATACACAAGCCCAGCATCTGGTTCAGCGGCGCCAGTGCGGCAGATTTATCAATCACCAGCGCCAGATACAGGTCTGACTGCTCAATGGGTTCCAGGTAAAAGAATTTCTCCTGCCCGCCAATATTGGCCTCATGTAACTGGCCATCTGCGATGGTGCCCAGTTGATCGCCTGGCAAATCTTTAGAGAGATCGGAGATGGACTTGAGCACCAGCGAGGTATCACTGTGCGCCAGAATCTTGCCGTCTTTGCCCACCAGAAAGGCGTAACCATCGCCAGTCAGTTTGATGTTGAGCACGTCTTTGACCAGCGCAGAGAGATAGACATCCCCCGCCACCACGCCTTTGAGTTGTTTATCCGGCCCTTTAACCGGTGCGGCAAAAGACAGCGTCAACTGCTTGGTCGAGGCATCAATATATGGCGCGGTCAGAATCAGCTTGTCATCAGCCACCGCCTGTTTATACCAGGGGCGGCTGGTGGGGTCGTAGCCAGCGGGCAGATCCAGATTGTGGCCCTGGATCATCTGTTTGGCGGTGGTGCCAAAATAAACCGAATCAAAGGTGGAGCTTTTCTCTGCCTGGGTGAGGATGGCCGTTGCATCTGTGGTGGTGGTGCCGATCATCTCGCCCACACCGGCAATCACGCGGCGCTTGTCGGCAATCCAGTTGCGCAGCACCACGTTGTAGCCAACGGCTACGCCTCTGATTTCGTTATTGAGCCCGGCCAGGATCTCCGTGCGCATTTTGTAATATGCCGCGCCGGCCAATAGAGATGTGATCAAAACCGTCAAGATCACCATGAAGACAATCAGTCTTGCACGCAAAGAACGCATGGCGGTACCCCCTCTCCCAAAAAAACTGACTGTGGATTGCGTGTTTTTGAATTGAGCCAGAAATACGTTACTTGCCGGGCTGATCCCACCCTTTACTGACAGTTTAGGCAGCGTTTTTCATACTGCCTTACCGGCGTTGAGATTTGTGTCTTACAGCCGTCAAGCGGCGGGCAAATCTGCCCACCTGTTGTAGAAGGGCCAACACACAGTTGCGCCTGCCGCTTGCGTGGCGATGATCGTGGCCGCTGCAGATAGTTCATGCGGGCTCAGGTGTTTGTTCTGGCGGGACTATTTCTAAAGCAGGCGTGAAAAGGCCGCTACGCACCTTTCATGCGTGGTTGTTTTTCTCATACGCCTGCACCAATCCCACTGTAAAAAAATGCCGATATGATGGTGCTGCTGTATGCTCAATTAGAGTCGGCATCCTTACTCAAAACCCTGGAATTTCCACCAAGATGGCGCTGCACCAGTCTTTCTTCTGCCTCATTGCATGCCTGGCATGCCTCGGGATCGGGAATGCGGCCTGGGCGCAACCGGTGGGGTCTTTTGCACCGATCGAGATCATTGCGGTAGACGGGCTCCCCCATCCTGGCGTGACTGCAGATGATGCGTTATCAACCGGGCGCAGCCGGGCATCCCGTTTTGTCATGGCGCGGCCGGCCAGCCGCCCCTGGCGTATTGCGTTTCTGTTCCCGCATCTGAAAGACCCATATTGGGTAGGCGCTGCTTACGGGGTCATGACCGAGGCCAGCCGCCTTGGCATTGCCGCGACGATCACGCCCGCCAGTGGTTATGACGATCTGATCGGCCAGTTGCGGCAAATGGATGACGCCATTGCCGCACGCTACGATGCAATTGTGGTTTCTCCCGTCAGCCTGAGCGCCAATGATTCATCCATCGCCCGCGCCAAAGCGGCGGGTATTCCGGTGTTTGAACTGGCCAATGACAGCACCAGTCCGGCACTGACCCTCAAGGTCACCACCTCATTGCTGGGTATGGGACGCTCTGCGGTGCAATGGATCATCAAGGATGCACAGCAGCGCGGTCTGACGCATGTGGAAATCGGGCTGTTGCCCGGCCCGGCCGACGCCGGTTGGGTGAAAGGCGAAGTTAACGGCACGCGCCTGGCGGTAGAAGACGCCCCCATGCCAATCAATATCGTCGATATTGAATATGGCGATAGCGATCGCATCATCCAGACCCGCTTGGCGTCCCGCATGGTGGCGCACTATGGCAAGACGCTCGATTACATTATCGGGTGCACCGGTTGTGCACCGGCGGCGTGGCTGCCAGTTAAAGAATCCGGGCTTGAGGACAAAATCCATATCGTGGCTTATGACCTGACGCGGGAAATTGCGCTCTCTATCCGCAAAAAAGAAATCGTCGCGGCGGTGGATACCCGCGGGGTAAGCCAGGCGCGCGTGGTGACAGATGCCGTGGTGAATTATCTGGAGGGACGCAATCCACACTCGCCTCCGGTCATGTTGATCAAGCTGGGTCTGCTGGATGCAGCGAACTATGGCAGCTATCCGTTCAACGCCTCCATACCGCCTGATGACTATGTGCCCGTGCTGAGTTACACGCCGCCAGCGCGCCAGTAAACGGCAATCAGCCGCCCAATAACCCATATTTGATTCGCAACCGCTAACACACCCGCAATATGAGTGCGCCATGAAAATCACCCGGCTAAAAAACCGGTTCCTGTCCGGCGCGATCCTGATCAGTGTCCTGCTTGCAGGCGCGTACACCCTTGCTGCTTCCTGGGTCATCAGCCAGCAGTACCAGAATCAGGCCAGAGACGTACTGCACAAAGCCGCCACCCTGATTAACGACAATCTGGGTGAGCAGCGCTTGTCCTTGTTGACGGTGTCCCGCCAGTTGGCCAATCAGGGCAATCTGGGCACCACACTCTGGTTTCTGACCCGCTACGCCGATACCGGCATTGATGAAGCCACCCTCACCGCCACCTACCAGCAACTGGTGGGAGATACCTGGAAAGCGGGCAGGACCGCCGAAGCAGATCAAGTCCTAGTGTACAACAGCCAGGGCAAGCTGGTGTCTTTTGCCTTGCTTGATAAAACAGCAGACCAGTTTGGTTACGCGCAACCGGCCACAGTGCCGATCTTCAACGTGGCCAGTGCGCCGACCGGCGCCGGTGCCAGCGCCAATCTGGCTCAGCTACGCAAGGCCAGCAAGCCAGCCAACCTGGCCGAACAATTTGATGGCCCCTTACCGCAACGGGAAAAAACGGTTTACACCGTGGTGGGCGGGCAATTGGCCATTCAGACGCAAGTGCCGGTGCAAGGACTGGTGTTTGACGAAGCCGTCGGCACCGAAAAACTCTCGCAAGAGGGACTGGTCGTCATGACCCGTTTGCTGGACTCGGCCATGCTGGCCCAGTGGCGACGGCTAACCGATACCGATATCAACGTGTTTACCGGCAACAATCTGACCGTGGGCAGTGTGCCGGCCTATAGCCGTCTGACCCGCAGCGACGTGGTCATTACGGGGGCCGCCGCCACGCGCGAGAGCGATCTTGCAGAGGACATCGTCAATCGGGAAGGCTATTACCAGTACGTGGTCCCGCTGGGAAACGGTCAGCAAGCCATGGGTAGTCTGGCGATCTTGCGCTCGCGCCAGATCACGGCCGATGCCATTCGCCAGACGGTCCACATCCTGCTGTTCATTGCCGGGGTCAGTTTGTTGCTGAGCATTCCGTTTGCCATGTATCTGGCGTCATCCATTTCCGGCCCGTTAAGCGCATTGATCCGGATTTTCCGGCGGGTGGCGCACGATCCGGAAGATCATCTGGTTCAGCAAGAACTGGTCGCCCTCAAATCAGCCCCTGCCCGGCTGCGGGAGCTTGCTGTACTGACCGACAGTTTCATTGCCATGAACGATGCCATTGGCCGGAAAATCAACCAGGTCAGCAGCATCAATGCGTCACTGGAACGCACGGTGGAAGAACGCACCGCCGCACTGAGCGCGCGGGAAAGAGAGTTCCGCTCTTTGACAGAGAACTCGCCCGATACCGTGGCCCGATACAACGCACAATGCCAGCGCATTTACGTTAACCCGGCATTTGCGACCCAGTTTGCTGGCGGCGCAGCGGCCCTGCTGGGTAAATCGCCATCGCAAAGCCCAGGCGGCATTGATGCCGAAATCTACGAAGCGCATGTACTCAAGGTGTTTGAAACCGGCCAGCTGGATCAATTTGAACTCAAATGGCCTGGCCTGAACGACCAGTTGCGGGTCAGCCATATTCGTCTTGCCCCAGAAAAAAACCAGTCCGGCGAAGTGATGAGCGTACTGGCCATTGGCCGCGACATTACGGAGCGTATCGAGTTTGAAGATATGGTCTGGAAACAGGCCAACTTTGATTTGCTGACCGGTTTACCTAACCGGCAAATGTTTCATGACCGGCTGGATCACGAAGCCCGGGTCTGCCACCGCAATGGCCAGAATATGGTGCTAATGCTCATTGACCTTGATCACTTCAAGGAAGTGAACGACACGCTGGGCCACGACAAGGGCGACGTGCTGCTGGTCGAAGCAGCCCGCCGGATTGGCAGTTGCGTACGGGAATCCGATACGGTGGCGCGGCTGGGCGGAGACGAATTTACCGTGATTCTGTCCGGCCGGGATGCCGGCTTTGATGCCGCAGCAATAGACCGGGTAGCGGAGGATATCCTCAAGGCCCTCACCGAGCCGTTCCGGCTGGATGATCTGGACACGTATGTCTCTGCCAGCCTGGGCATTACGCTCTATCCGCAAGACGCGCAGGATCTGGACACGCTGTTCAAGAATGCCGACCAAGCCATGTACCGCGCCAAGAATAACGGGCGCAACCGCTACAGCTATTTCACGGCCGATCTGCACGAACAAGCCCAGCGCCGGATGCGCCTGATCAGCGATATGCGCGCGGCATTGGCCGCTCAGCAGTTCCGGGTGTACTACCAACCCATTGTGGATCTGACCGATGGGCAAATCTTCAAGGCAGAAGCCCTGATCCGCTGGCAGCATCCCTCACTTGGGATGATCGAACCGGGTCAGTTCATCACGGTGGCAGAAGATACCGGTCTGATCATCCCGATGGGAGATTGGGTCTTTGAGCAAGCGTTAAACCAGGTGAACCAATGGCGCTGCAAGTACCGGCCAGATTTCCAGATCAGTGTGAACAAATCGCCAGTGCAGATTCGGCAGGCTGATAAAACCAGTTCTGGCTGGGTACAACACCTGGAACAACACCAGTTTCCGGGTAATGGTATCTGTATTGAAATTACCGAAGGGTTATTACTGAATACTGAACCTGGTACGCTCAAAAAACTGCGTGAATACCGCGCTGCCGGTATCCAGGTGGCCATTGACGATTTTGGCACCGGCTATTCATCACTGACTTATCTGAAGAAATTCAATATTGATTATCTGAAGATCGACCGGGTATTCATTGCGCATCTGGAGACCGATGCCAACGATCAGGCCCTGTGCGAAGCCATTATCGTCATGGCCCACAAGCTGGGCCTGAAAGTCATCGCAGAAGGGGTCGAAACTGACGGGCAGCGGCGCATCCTGCAGCACGCCGGCTGTGACTATGCCCAGGGGTTTTTCTATGGGCACCCGGTTCCGCCTGAGGAATTTGAAACCCGGTGGCTGGCCGCTGGCCATTAAGGTGCGCAAATCCGCTTGCTGGTACGCCAGGCGCCGTCCTGGCGGCACCGACGCCTTGTTTTACAGCGCGGCGGTGATCCCCTTTTCCCCCGCCTGTTTGACCCTCTCCGCGCTGCTGCATGGCCTGATTTGTCATCTGCGTGACACATCTGATATGCCACAAGCGTTTGAATCGGGCAGCGCGTCTCCGGATTACAACACCCGTCCAATCTGACAATAGACATAAGCCAGAACAATGTATAAAACATGCCGTGCGCAAATTGTATGAAATAAACCAGATACAAGCTTGCCCGGCAAAAACAAAACATTGTTCAAAAAAACCAGAACAAGACAGTCATTCCGCACTCCTGAAATTGAACACAGCAACCCATAAAAATGGAACCGGAACAACCACGCGTTGTGCCCCGGATATCCATGGCTATTTCCCAAATATCCGGATTGCAACAGGAATACGTAAATGAAAAAACCAATGAGATTCAAGCGCGCAATGCCGGCTTTGCTGGCGTTAGCTTTGGCGGCATGCGGCGGGGGTGGTAGTAGCAATAGCGATAGCACATCGACGAGTTCACCGTCAGCCAGCAACAATGCTGGTGGCTCCCTGATCATGACCGGCATGGCAGCCAAAGGCGCCCCCATGCCTAAAGCGGCCATCACGCTGAGTGACAGTAAAGGTAATCTGCTCACCACCACAGCCGATATCGGCGGGCACTATGTCTTGATGGTGGACTTGAGCAAATTCACGCCACCATTTGGTCTGCTGGCACAAGATCCCAGTGGCGGGTCAGAGAACCAGATGTCTTTGTTGGCTGCCATCCCAGCCAACGGCCAGCTTGCCATCGTCAACATCACCCCGCTGACCACCGCCGTGACCGCCGGTAGCCTGAGCACCGGTAAGCCGGCAGATGTGGCCAACCCCAAGGTACTTGCCCAGGTCACTACGGCCAATGTCAGCGCAGCCAACAGCGCCATTACCGCCCTGTTGCAAAACCTGGTGAGCGACGCGGGTCTGTCTGGCAACGTAGATCTGATTGGCAAGACGTTCACCGCTAACCACACAGGCATTGACCAGTTGCTTGATGAAGTCACTGTCTTGCCGATCGGTGCCGGCGTGCAGCTCGTCAACAAACTCAATCTGGCTGGCAGCAATCAGGTGCAGGTCATCAACCAGGCAACCGTAGCCAGCGGCACGCTAAGTAGCACGCCATTTAGCATCGATTTCCCGTCCAGCACGGTCGCACCCAGCGCGTTTGCCAATATCAAAAACGCCTGGCAGGCTTGCTTTTTCTTCCCGGTAGCGCAGCGCGTTCCTTCTCCGGGCACGCTCAATTCTTATTGCCAGAATGCAGTGTCCAGCTCTCCGGCGTATCTGGATAACGGCTACAGTTTTTACAACGATTTCTCTGACTGGCTAAACAACAGCAATATCGTCAATCCGCAAATGGATGACCCGGTCATTCAATATGTCATTTCTACCACCAAAGTGGTACTGCACATGACGCTCAGAGACTCCACCGGCCTGGCGCACAGCACCAATCTTGTGGCGCAGTATATTGGCGGTGACTGGCAAATTACGGGTAACCAGTTGCCGTACGATGTCTCTATTGGCGGCATTCTGGAATATGACGTGAATAACACGGGGACGTCTGCCCAAACGGCAGCCTACCGGTCCGAGTTGTACGCGTCCTTCACCACGGGGGGTAGCTCGCCCAACCCGACCAACACCCAGTACGTGGTGGTCACCGGGCCTGGCATTGCACAAGCACTGGTACTGGCCCCCAACCCATCCATTTCAGGTATTGGTTACTGGCCAATCGATAACCATACGGGCACGCCGGTTACCTCTACCACCAGCAGTAGCGACACCTACAAACTGGGTCGCGCGCAAATCAATGCCGATGGTTCGTTGACCACGCTGGCCAATCCAAGCGGGGCCACCTGGGCGCCAGCTAGTCCGGATTACAGCGTCTTTAACGGCTATCCGGCCTACACCTTTGTGCTGCATTTCAGCGACGGCACGACGGCAACGGTGCAAAAACACATGGCGGATGGCCCCGTGGCCCCGGCCAATGGCGCGGGCTTTGCGTGGAATACCCTGTCGACGCAAACCGCCTCGGTACTGATTGGTGATCAACCCGCGTTGCCGTCGCTCGGTGTGAGCTGGACTAACGTACTGGGTGCGGCCCCGATCAGCAAGGTGGAGTTCACCGCCTCGACCGGCACCACCGGTGCGCAAAACACCGCATCGGTCGCCTACCCGGCCAATTCTGTCACCCTTACGCCGCCAAGCGGCGTCAGCGCCTTCCCGGCCCTGAGCGTGGCAGCAGGCGGGTATCGCTGGTTGCAGCTGGATTATCTGGCGCCCAATTCGGTGGAACGGCACGCGGTTTATAACTCCAACTGATTCACGCCAGTTCATCGCGTCAGTAGCAAAACGCAAAAAGCCGGGCCTCAGGGTCCGGCTTTTTTCTTGATGGCGGCAGAATAACCCGCGCCGTGGAGATGTGCGCGCGGTACAAATTTAAGACAAATACTATTTACATTCAAAAACATAAACCCGAGTGCTACGGTGTAGCCATTAGCTTGTGCCAGCCTGTCACGACACGCTTTTCCTGTTCTCTTGTTTTCGCCGCCCCAGGCCCGTCGCAGCACACTTCTTCCCTGATTCACGGAGGTGTTCATGTCTACCCTGTTGATCCCTGTCGACGGCTCTGCCCACGCGTTACGCGCAGTTGAACGCGCGCTGCAATTCAAACAGCAAGAACAATGGACTGATCTGGTGCTGCTCAGCGTGGCGCCCTTGCTGCTTGGACGCACACGCGGCTTCTTTACCACGACGCAACTCAATTTGTTGTACGAGCGGCAGACCGAAGCAATGCAAAAAGACGCCAGGGCCCTGCTGGACAAAGCCGGTCAGCCCTACAACGCCATGGTCGTACCCGGCACGCCGGTCGATGCCATTCTGGCTGTCGCTGAAGAAGTGGGTGCAGCCCAGATTTATATGGGCACTCGCGGCCATGGTGCAGCCGCATCGATCCTGCTGGGATCGGTTGCCAACCGGGTGGCCTCGCTGGCCCATATTCCTGTCACGCTGGTCAACTAACCGGAGGTGCTTATGTCCACAATACTTGTACCGGTTGATGGTTCTGCTGCCGCCATGCATGCCATGCAATTTGCAGCCAGGCTGGCGTTGCATGATCCATCGCTAAAATTGCAGTTGCTCAATGTGCAATCCCCCACGCTGGCGGGTTCTGTGCTGGAAGGCATAGGCAGCACCATCCCCTTGCACCAGATCATGCGCGAGCAAGGTGAAGCGGTGCTGGAGCCCTATGTCAAAGAACTGACAGGGCGCGGGATTGCCTTTGATGCCCAGGTCAGAAACGGCCGCGCGGCCGATGTGATCTGCGATCACGCCCGCGGCCACAACGCCCTGCGCATCGTCATGGGTACTGCCGGCACGCCTGCCAGCAATTATCTGTTCGGGTCTGTGGCCTACGCGGTGGTGGCCGAGTCCCCGGTGCCAGTGACGCTGGTCAAATAAGCCCGCAGCCGTCCCCGCTGTCTATGCTGATCGCAGATTGAGCAGTCCTTGAGCTTGCCTGGCATCTGTGCCAGTATTTGTGCAGTGCAGCAAATATGGGGATCACCATGTTCGGGCGCAGTCAGGGCAAACCGGTTTTAAGTCTGGCATTGCAAGGTGGCGGCGCGCACGGTGCATTTACCTGGGGCGTGCTCGATGCCTTGCTGGAAGCCGGCCATTACCGGATTGAAGGCATCAGCGGCACCAGCGCGGGCGCCATGAATGCGATGGCCGTGGCGCAAGGCCTGACCATGGGCGGGCCCGATTACGCACGGGAAATGCTGGCGGCGTTCTGGCAGCGCGTGGCAGACAGCCTGCCCAAAGAAATGACGCAACCCTTGGGCACAGACCTGAATGCGCCAGTAGGCATGCAGATGGTGTTCCATCTGACGCGCTGGTTTTCGCCCTATCAACTCAACCCGCTTGATTACAACCCGCTGCGCAAGATCATTGAGTCTTTGTTCGACTTTGAGATCATCCGCCGCGCCCCGATCAAGCTGTTTGTGGCGGCCACCAACGCCAATACCGGTCATCTGAAGCTCTTCCAGAACGCAGAACTGTCTGCCGATGCCCTGCTGGCTTCAGCCTGTCTGCCCTCTTTGCAGCAAGCCGTCATGATTGATGGCGAAGCCTACTGGGATGGTGGTTATGCGGCCAACCCGGCGGTGTTTCCGCTATTCAAATACTGCGAAAGCGACGACATTTTGCTGGTACTGCTGGCCCCGCTGGTGTACGGCGAGACCCCCAGAACCGCTAGTGATATTCAGCGTCGCGCCATGATGCTGGGATTTAACAGCGCCTTTTTGCGAGAAATGCGCCTGTTTGCCTTGTTGCAGGAAATGGCGCAAGACGCCGGGCTGATCCATGGCCAACTGGAACGCCAACTCCGCAGCATGCGCTTTCACGCTATCCAGACTCACCCTGCCCTGGCAGAACTTGACCCCAATACCCAGGCCACCACGCACGGCCCCTTTCTGACCTGGTTGCGAGACGAAGGCCGCAGTGCCGCGCAAGCATGGTTACAAGCGCATGGACATGAAGTCGGTCGCCGCAGCACGCTGGATCTTAAAGCGCTGTTTCTGAAGAACTGGCCGTGACCAGTGCCTTCTGGCACGGCACCAGACAACGGCCGGTGTCTTCACCGGCCGTTGTCTGAGCGTACTAACAGTGCATCACTGCTTGAGATCAAAGCGATCCAGGTGCATCACTTTGCTCCAGGCTTTGACAAAGTCAGCGACAAACCGGGCCTTGGCATCTGCACTGCCATAAACCTCGGCCAGCGCACGCAATTGCGAGTTGGAACCAAACACCAGATCGGCGCGGGTGCCGGTCCATTTGACCTGGCCGGTTTTGCGATCTGTACCTTCATACAGATCTTTGGCCTCAGACGTGGCTTTCCATGCCGTACCCATATCCAGCAAGTTCACAAAGAAGTCATTGGTCAACGTGCCCGGATGGTCAGTAAACACGCCGTGCTTGCTGCCGCCCACATTGGTGTCGAGCACACGCAGGCCGCCAACCAACACAGTCAGTTCTGGCGCGCTCAGGTTCAACAGGCGCGCTTTGTCGATCAGCAAGGCCTCGGTCGAGATCTTGAACTGGCCGGACTGATAGTTGCGAAAGCCATCTGCCACGGGTTCGAGCACAGCAAAAGAATCGACGTCAGTCTGTTCCTGGCTAGCATCCGCACGGCCTGGCCAGAACGGCACGGAGACGGTGTGACCAGCTTTTTGGGCCGCGTCTTCTACTGCGGCATTACCAGCCAGCACAATCAAATCTGCCAGGGAGACTTGCTTGCCCCCGCTTTGCGCTTGATTGAACTCCGCCTGAATGGCCTGAAGCGCACTGAGCACCCGGGCCAGTTGTTCGGGCTGGTTCACCGCCCAGTCTTTCTGCGGTACCAGACGGAGACGTGCGCCGTTGGCTCCACCGCGTTTATCGGTACCACGGAATGTGGCGGCCGCCGCCCAGGCAGTCGACACCAGTTGTGATGTGCTCAGGCCCGACGCCAGGATTTTGTCCTTGAGCGTGGCAATATCACTGGCATCAATCAAGGGATGATCCACTGCGGGCAGCGGGTCTTGCCAGATCAGCGTTTCTGCGGGGACTTCCGGGCCCAGATAACGCGCGCGCGGGCCCATATCCCGGTGCGTGAGCTTGAACCAGGCGCGGGCAAAGGCATCGGCAAACTGATCCGGGTTTTCATAGAAACGTCGGGCAATTTTCTCGTAGGCCGGGTCAGCGCGCAGGGCAATGTCGGTGGTCAACATGGAAGGCGCGCGACGCTTGCTGGCGTCGTGCGGGTCCGGGATGGAATTGGCCCCGGCGCCGCCCTTGGGTTGCCATTGGTGCGCCCCGGCCGGGCTCTTGGTCAGTTCCCATTCATAGCCAAACAGATTCCAGAAAAAGTTGCTGCTCCATTTGGTCGGGGTGCTGGTCCAGATCACTTCCAGCCCGCTGGTAATGGCATCGCCACCCACACCGGTGCCATAGCTGCTGCGCCAGCCCAGACCTTGCTCGGCCAGATCTGCGCCTTCGGGCTCTGCGCCTACGTGGCTGGCTGGACCCGCACCGTGGGTTTTGCCAAAAGTGTGGCCGCCGGCAATCAGCGCAACGGTTTCTTCATCGTTCATGGCCATACGGGCAAAGGTTTCGCGGATATCGCGTGCAGCGGCCAAGGGGTCCGGGTTGCCATTGGGGCCTTCCGGATTCACGTAGATCAACCCCATCTGCACGGCGCCCAGCGGGTTCTCCAGGTTGCGATCGCCGGTGTAGCGCTGGTCATCCAGCCAGACTTTCTCGCTACCCCAGTAGATATCGTCATCCGGTTCCCACACGTCTTCCCGGCCGCCGGCAAAACCAAAGGTCTTGAAGCCCATGGATTCCAGGGCGACGTTCCCGGTCAGAATGATCAGATCGGCCCAGGAAATAGCGCGGCCATATTTTTGCTTCACCGGCCAGATCAGCCGACGCGCTTTGTCCAGGCTCACGTTATCCGGCCAGCTATTGAGCGGCGCAAAACGTTGCTGACCCGAGCCTGCACCACCGCGCCCGTCGCTAACGCGATAGGTGCCCGCGCTGTGCCAGGCCATCCGGATAAACAGCGGGCCATAGTGCCCCCAATCTGCCGGCCACCAGTCTTGCGACTGGGTCATGACCTCCACCAGATCACGCTTTACCGCGGCCAGATCCAGGCTATTGAAGGCTTTGGCGTAGTCGAAATCCGCACCCAGCGGGTCTGACACCGGCGAATGCTGGTGCAGCGTGTTGACGTTCAGCTGATTGGGCCACCAGTCCCGATTGGATGGGCCGGCGGCATGGTTGAAAGGACACCTGGATTCAGTCGACATCTGATTTCACCTCGATCGTTATGGCTCAAAGCGCTCGCTACGTACACGCGGCGGAGACGGCTACACCAGCCTGGGTCTTTTTCACCAGCTTTGGAAATAGATTAATTCGATTGTCAGCGAATAAAAAAACTAACACCGCGCTGGCGGCACAGGCGGTCTGGCGTTTTTTGGCAGAGAAATCAACACCTAAGCCAGCCACCTGCTGGACCGGCAAAACCCCGCCAGTGTTCCTGAACCCCTGCGGAAAAACGCCACCCGTTTGATCTATAGCAGACTAATCTTTCTGATACCTGTGCAAAGCCGGAACGGCGTACTGTCGAATCCGGCAATAACCCAGTGGTATGCTCAAGCCGACCTTCTAAGTGGAATTGGGCCCCATGCCTGACAAAATCCTGTTTCTGCCCGGCGCATCCGGCAACACGCAATTCTGGCAACCGGTGGCCCAGGGCTTGCTTCATCCGGCAGAGAAAATCCACATGGGCTGGCCAGGTTTCAGTGAGACCCCACCCCGGCCAGATGTACGCGGTCTGGCCGATCTGGCGCGGCTGGTGCAAGCAGAAATAGATGCCCCAACGGCGCTGGTTGCGCAATCCATGGGCGGGGTGGTGGCGGTGCTGGCTGCGCTGCAAAACCCGCAGCAGATTACACATCTTGTGTTGACGGCGACTTCTGGCGGGGTCGATATGGCCCGCCTGGGTGCCAGTGACTGGCGCACAGAGTTTGCCCGTAACAACCCCAATCTGCCGGATTGGTTTGGGTCATGGCAAACAGACTTGTCAGACCGGTTGGCCACGCTGGCCATGCCTACCCTGTTGTTATGGGGCGATGCGGACCCGATCAGCCCCGTGGCCGCGGGCGAGTACCTGGCGAGCTTGCTGCCCAAGGCACAGTTGCATGTGTTTGCCGGCGGAGATCACGGGTTTGCCAATAGCATGGCCGCCGACGTTGCCCCGCTGATTGAACGGCATCTGGCCCGCGCTGCCTAAAAAGAGCACTACTTGCCAGACCAGTTGATGTCGGCCAGCGGCACCGGGCGGCCAAACCAGTAACCCTGGGCGTGGCTGCAACCCATTTCTCGCAGGCGTTGGGCCTGGTCTTCGGTTTCCACACCCTCTGCCACGGCGGTGACACCAAAGCCGCCAGCCATATGCAGCACAGCGGCAACCACAGCGGTGTCTTGCGGCGACACACAGATGTTGTCGACAAAACTCTTGTCGATCTTCAGGCAATCAAACGGCAACGTCCCCAGATAAGACAGTGACGAATACCCGGTGCCGAAGTCATCAATAGCGATCTTCACCCCCAGATTGCGAATCTGCCGCAAGCGCTCCACGGTTTGACCGCCCTGCTCAATCAGCACGGATTCAGTCAGCTCCAGGGTCAGATGACGTGGTGGCAGGCCACTTTCTTGCAGAGCATGACGCAGCGTGGCAATGAAGTCAGACTGAATCAACTGCCGTGCAGAGACGTTCACATGCAGCTCAAAATGCGCCGGCAGTGTGTCCAGACGGCCCGCGATGTCCCGGGTGGCCGTACGCAGCACCCAGTCACCCAGCGCCAGGATCAGGTCCGAGTTTTCGGCAATGGGGATAAACATGGCCGGCGGCACCAGACCGCGCGTGGGGCTTTGCCAGCGCACCAGCGCCTCCAGGCCACTGATCTGGCCATCTGCCATATTGACCACCGGCTGGTAGTGCACCAGAAACTGGTTCTGGTCCAGCGCCTGGCGCAGGTCACTGGTCAAGCGTGAGACTTCGCGCAGGCGTTCCAGCATGGCGGGCTCAAACACGACGGAGGACATCCGCGCGCGGCGTTTGGCTTCGCCCATGGCAACGCTGGCGTTGCGCAGCCATTCTGGCAAGTGATCAGAAGAGAGCGGCCCTTCCACCACGCCAACTGACGCGCTCACCATGACTTCGTCATCACCGGAGGTAAACGGCGTGGCAAATAGCGCCAGCACCTGGGCGCCCGCTTCATCCGCCGGCATGGCCGGGTCCAGACAAATCACGGCAAACTCGTCACCGCCAATCCGTGCCAGCAGGGCCAGGCACGGCAGATGATTACGCATGCGCTCCGCCACGGCCTGCAATAAGCGGCTGCTGGTGTCATAACCCAGGTTGTCGTTGATGGTGCGGAACCCATCCAGCCCGATCAGACACAAAATGGCCGGCCGTGGCTCCGGCCAGTTCACTTCTTCCAGCAGGCCCTGACGGGTCAATAACTGGGTCAGGCCATCCAGCCGCAACTGGTCGCGCATGGTGTTAAACGCCAGATCAACCTGACGCGCCATGGTGTTAAAAGCTTTGACCAGCGTAGCGGTTTCCCGGATGGGACTACGGGTGTTGATCTTGGCCAGCCAGTCGCCCTGCGCCAGCCGGTTGGCCGCTTGCGCAGTACGGTGGATGGGACGGGTCACCCAGCCGATCACCCACAGACAGAGCAACAAACCAGTAATGGCAAGGCCGGCCAGCAAGATACCCGTCTGCCGCGTGCTGGCGCGGATATCGCCCACCAGGTCTGAGTCTGGCACCAGCGTAACAATGCGCCAGCGCAAACCGCGCTGATCAAAAAACGGGGTAACGCGGCCGCTATAGGCTTTGCCTTCAAGCGTGTCGTGAAAGCTGACCGATTGATCCTGCGGCGTTTTGGCAACCCAGCCCGCGGCCACCCGGAGCACCGGGTCATCGCTCTGCGCCAGGCTTAGCCGTTGACCGCGCGCAATGGTCCCGTGTCCGTCAGACAACACCGAGCCATCACCCGATTGGGCAATCAGCACGCCCTGAGCGTCGGTAATGGCAATCGAACCCGATCCGCGCAGGGATTCATCCCGCAAGAAACGGTTCAGGTCGCTCAGTTTGATATCCGCATCGACCACACCAATCAGTTGCCCACCCACCTTCACCGGGCTGGCCGCGCTGATGGTGACCTCGGCAAACTCGTCATAATTGGCATAGATATCAGACCAGCCCGCTTTGCCTGAGCTGGCAAAGGGCGCGTACCACGGACGGGTGCGCGGATCGTAACCAGGAAAAGACGCAGAAACCGCACCGGGCGCGTTCTCTTTGTAGATCAGCAATTGCCCCTGGGTTGAGGCATCAGACAGCATCAGGTTGTAGTGATTGTCCTTGCGCCGCACCCCGGCAAAATCGCCGTGGATGCCGCCAAACGACATCACGCTGATCTGCGATTGATCCTGATAAAGATCGCGAAAGGTACCGACGATATGCCGGTACACCGGCTCCATATTGCCGGGTGTATAGAGCTTGTAGCGGACAATGGCGTCCCCCAGCGCTTGTTGCGCAGCAAAGGGGACTTCCAGGAAATTGGTAAGGCGATTGCGGGTGGTAACCGTCAGGGCATCCAGCAAGCGAATGCTCGTGGTATCGATCAAACGGGCCGAATTGTCATGCTGGGTGATTTCCTGAAAACCCACCGATGCAATCAATATCAATGCCACAGGCAGCGTAATGGCCAACCTTAATGGAATTGAAAAGCGGCCTGATTTGGCGCCAGATCTTTCAGGTGGGCTCATAGCCGCTGCGGGACCCCGGGGTTGATGAGGATTGGTCTCATCATTGAGCATTTCACAACGCCTGACCAGCATAGTTGCAGAGTGTTGCATGTTGAAAACAGCGTAAGGCGGGATAAGTAATGCGCACCTCAGCGCGTCGCGATGATACCCGGCTGTCATGTTGACGCACAACCGGGGCAACTGCCCGGTGTGGCGTAGCGGAATCATCCCTGGCGGCGCACGGTGGTTTTTTCTACGCGCCAGGGCGTGCGTGTTCCGGCAGGATCAAACCTGATCAGGTATTGACTGGATACTCGCGGCGCAAGGATGCCCGCCTTGTTTGAAGCCAGTACCCGCGTGCGGGTTTGGCCGCCTGCACAGAGGTTGGGCAGATGCCGCCTTAGTCTTTGGGCTGCAAATCCCGTGGCCGGACGCCCAGCAAACGTGCCATCCAGTGCGCCATATGGCTCTGGTGCGCAAACCCCGCCTCCAGCGCAATCTGGCTGGCGGATAACTTGCCCGCCTGCAGCAAACCGCGGGCCCGCTCCACCCGCCGTTGCACGATATACCGATGCACCGGCACACCCAGCGTGGCTTTGAACTGCACCTTGAAATGCGGTACGGAGAGATCTACCAACGCCGCCAACTCCGCCAGGGTGAGGCGCTGATCCAGGTGACTTTCAATGTAATCCACCACCCGCGCGGCGGTACGCGGGGTCAAGGCATAACGCCGGTGCTGCAGCGAAGGTGCATCCCCCAGCAGACGCACCACCATGGCCGTACACAGGCTCTCGGCCAGCAGCGGGTCAGAGGTTTCCGCCGCTTCCAGTTCTGCCTGCAAGGCCCAGGCCATGTGCTGAAAGCGGGTATCACGCAGTTGTAGTTGCGGCTGCAAAGACAGTTGCGCCGGTTTCAGGGCCAGTTGTTCAGCTGTGGCGCGGACAAAATCATCGCTCAGCCAGATCCGCAAGATGGTGCAGTTGGCGTCATCCGTCCATTCACCATCGACCCCGGCAGGGATGACATCCGCATCGCCGTGCGCCTGAATGCGTGCCTGCCGCCGGCCATCACACGCGCAATTGGCCCGCACCGGGCTGCCCACATGCACGCCAATACGGTGTTCTCCGCCGCCCGGTATGCGGTGCGTGCCCTGCCCGATCCCGACCAGCGCGGCGCCAAAACCGTGCCAGCCCAGGCCTTCGCTATTGCGCAGGCTGATGGTGGAACCAGGGGACGGGGTCAATACAGTCATGAGGTGCCCTCTTTAACCAGGTCAGTGTAGCGGGCCCGGCCGAGGCGGGCCAAAACAATCATCCTCTTCTGCGCAGCTTCATCCATATCCGCTCATCTGCTGCGGCGGTGCGCTCTACCATGGGGCCTCATCCATCCGCGAGGACACGTCCATGTTTGTCATTTTTGGTGCCACCGGCAAAGCCGGACACATGACCGCAAGTACCTTGCGCCAGGCCGGCTTGCCTGTGCGCGCCGTGGTGCGTGACCTGGACCGCGCCGCCAGCCTCAAACAACTGGGCTGCGAAGTGGTCAAAGCCGATCTGACCGACGCGGCAGCGGTCGCTGCGGCCATTGACGGCGCATACGCCGTGCAGATGCTGTGCCCGGTGGTGCCGGCAGATGACTCACAGGCCAGCACCAGCATGCGCCGCAGGATCCAGATCTGCGCTGATGCCCTGCGCCGCAATCCGCCTGCGATGGTGCTGGGTTTATCCGACTTTGGCGCAGAGCTGCCCCAAGGCACCGGCATCACGCTGGTGTTTCATGAACTGGAACAGCAACTTAAAAGTGTCCCTGCGCGACTGACCTTGCTGCGCTCTGCCGAACATCTGCAGAACTGGGCGCGGGTGTTGCCGGTGGCGCTGGCTACTGGCGTGCTACCCAGCTTGCATGCGCCGC
>JASLES010000034.1 GCA_030151005.1 Silvimonas sp. | reverse complement strand
CGGTCAAAGTTCTGGGTGTTAACCAGCGTATCCAGGTAAGACTGCACCTCCGGCCGCTGTAGCAAGGCATCGTCAGCGTGGCTGAGGGCGGGGGCGAAAACGGCGGCAAGGGCAACGCTGCATAGCACAGCGCGAAGCTTTACGAGCATGGGAAATCCGGGTCAGGGCAGGGCGGAAGCGGGTGCAATCATATTGCGCCCGCAGGCAAGATCACAGCCGGATTCAGGTTGAGGCCAGAATCCGGTTCTCGTACCTTACCGATTCGAGTTCAAAAAACAAGGTGCCATATTGCTCGAACTGCTGGCAGTTGTAAAAAGCCAGAGCAGCGTGATTCTGACTGTTGACCGACAACCACAGCGCGTCATGGCCGGCGCGTTCTGAGGCAATAGTCTTGCAGGCGGTCAGCAACGCCTTGCCGATACCTTGACGGTTAAAGCGCGGCAAGACATAGAGCGTTTGCAGTTCGACATCGGTATGCGGCACCGCTGGCTGGTAAGCATCAAAATCCAGTGCCGCGTAACCGACCAGATGCTCACCGTGACAGGCCACCAGAACCACATGACGCGGGTCACTGATCAGCCGGGCGAAATACGGATCGGTAAAGGTGCTGAATACATAATTGGCCAGCGCCGGGCGCACACCACTAATGGCGTACGTCTGCAACCAGACCGTGATGGCCAGGGCTGCCAGTGTGGAGGTGTCTTCCGGTGTGGCGGGGCGGATGGTGATGGTGTCGGCGGCTGCAAGCGTCATTGGGATAGCGCACTGGAGAGCAGTTTGGCGGTGACATCAACAATAGGAATAATCCGCTCATACGCCATGCGCGTGGGGCCAATCACCCCCAGCGTGCCGATGATCTGGCCATTGGCGCGATACGGTGCGGTAATGATGGAGCATTCATCCAGCGGTGCCAGGCCAGATTCGCCACCGATGAAAATCTGCACACCGTCGGCGCGGTTGCCCAGTTCCATCAGTTGCAACAACGCCGTCTTGCGCTCAAACAATTCGAACAACTGGCGCAACTGGCCCATATTGTTGGCCAGATCGTCGCTTTCCAGCAGATTGCGCTCGCCTGAGATCACCAGTTCTTCAGAGGTGTGATCCATCGCGCTCTGACCATACAGCACGGCGCTGTTCAATAGTTCGGCCAGTTGGCCTTTGACCGAGCGCACTTCGGTTTCGACAAACAGACGCAGCTCGCGCCAGGTCTTGCCGGCACAATTGGCATTAAGGAAATTGGCGGCTTCGATCAACTCTGCCGGCGGGAGGGCGGTTTGCATCTGGATGATGCGGTTCTGCACGTCGCCATCATCGGTCACCAGAATCAGCAACACGCGCTTGTCAGAGAGCGGCAAAAACTCGATCTGCTTGAGCACGGTGTCCTGGCGGCGGGGCGAGACCACCACGCCGGCAAAATGCGTCAGTTGCGACAGCAGGTTGGAGGCCGCGGTGATGGTGCGTTGCGGATTGTCCAGCGGCAGCGCGCCCGGTTGCAGGCCAATATTCTGCAATGACTGCACCGACATCAGGCTGTCGACAAAGAAACGGTAGCCCAGCGCGGTCGGAATCCGCCCGGCGGACGTGTGCGGGCTGGCCACAAAACCCAGTTGCTCCAGATCGACCATCACATTGCGGATGGTGGCAGAACTGATATCCAGCCCCGAATACTGCGACAACGCGCGCGAGCCAACGGGTTGTCCGTCGGCAATGTAGCGTTCGACCAGGGTTTTCAGAAGGATTTGGGCACGATCACTGAGCATGATCCGATTCTAATGTGGTTTGTGTTTCGCGTTAAAGTCTTGTAA
This sequence comes from Silvimonas sp., assembly GCA_030151005.1. GTDB lineage: Bacteria > Pseudomonadota > Gammaproteobacteria > Burkholderiales > Chitinibacteraceae > Silvimonas. The sequence continues at coordinate 1,999 of JASLES010000034.1, read as the reverse complement.
TGCGTTGTTGGTGTCGGGAGACGCTTGTGGTCTGAAAGTGCGAAGAGTCCTCCCTTGTGGTTAAATGCAGCCGTATTTGTCTGGATCAAGCCATGCAGAGCCTATTTAAAACCATTGTGCTGGTTGGCCGTTTCAACACCCCGACGCTGGGTGGTCCGTTGCGCCAGCTCGCCGGCACTTTGCAAGAGCTGGGCGCGCGGGTGTTGATCGAGGCAGAAGTCGCCGCCGAACACGGAATTGAAGACATTCCGGTGGTGGATCGCCTTGCCATTGGCAAACTGGCGGACCTCGTCATTGTGCTGGGTGGCGATGGCACCATGCTTGGCGTGGCCCGGCTGGTGGCGCCGTACCGGATTCCGGTTATTGGCGTAAACCAGGGCCGTTTGGGCTTTATGACGGATATTCCGCTCAAAGATATGGAGCGCACCATCAGCGGCATGCTGGCGGGGGCGTTTGTACCGGAAGAGCGGATCTTGCTGGAAACCACCGTCAAGCGTGATGGCAGCAAGGAAACCGTCAACGCGCTGGCCTTCAATGACGTGGTGTTCAGCCGTGGTTCCACCGGCGCCATGATCGAGTTTGAAATCTTCATTGACCGCCAGTTTGTGTATAGCCAGCGCTCGGACGGTCTGATCGTATCGACGCCAACCGGCTCTACTGCCTATGCGCTGGCGTCGGGCGGCCCGATTCTGCATCCAAGCCTGCCGGCCATTACTTTGGTGCCGATTTGCCCGCAATCACTTTCCAATCGCCCGATCGTGATTAACGATACGAGCGAGGTCGAATTCCTGCTCACGCGCAATTCTGATGCGCGCGTGTACTTTGATAACCAGTCTGATTGCGAACTGCGCGAGAAAGACCGGGTGATCATCCGTCGCCATCGCAATACGCTGCGTATCCTGCATCCGGTGGGGTACAACTATTACGATATGTTGCGCGACAAACTGCACTGGGGCGAAAAGCTCCTCTGACAAGCACTTCTGCTCACGGCTGCCCATGCTGCTCTCTCTGAATCTCAAGAATTTCGTGATTGTCGACAAGCTGGCACTGGCGTTTGCGTCCGGCCTGTCTGTGTTTACTGGTGAAACCGGTGCGGGCAAGTCGATTGTGATCGACGCGCTAGGGCTCTTGCTGGGCGATCGCGCCGACGCCGGCATGGTGCGCCACGGCACAGAGAAAGCCGAGCTTGCCGCCGAGTTTGATATCAGCAAATTGGCGGCCGCACAGGCCTGGCTGGCTGAGTCTGAACTGACCGGGGACGATGCGGATAGCGTCAACTTGCGCCGCACGCTGGATCGCCAGGGCAAAAGCAAAGCGTTTATCAACGGCACGGCGGCCACGCTGGCGCAACTGAAAACCCTGGGCGAAATGCTGGTGGATATCCACGGCCAGCACGCGCACCAACTTCTGCTGCGGCCGGAAACCCAACGGGCGGTGTTCGATGCCTTTGCCGGCGCGACAGAGGCGGCGACCGATGTCGCGGGATACTGGCGGCAATGGCAACGTGCAGAAGAAGAGTTCGCCGCTGCCAGCCGCAATGCCGCCGCGTTTGATGCCGAGCGCGAACGGTTGCAATGGCAGATCAATGAAGTTGCCGAGTTGGGTCTGGGCGACAATGAATGGGAAGAACTGCAAGGGGAACATCGCCGCCTGCAGCATGCCGCCAGTCTGATTGATGGCGTGCAATCCGCACTGGATGTACTCAGCGACGGGGATGAAAACTGCCAGGGCTGGCTGGGTAGCGCCAGCCGCCGCCTGCAGGAACTGGCCGGTTACGATGAACAGTTGAATCCGTCGCTGGATTTACTGGCCAGCGTGGATGCCCAGTTGGCCGAAGCGGTGAGCGAGCTGCGTCGGTATGCGGATCATCTGGAACTAGACCCACAACGTTTGCAAGAGGTCGAGACCCGGCTGGATCTGGTCTGGCGAACTGCGCGCAAATACCGCATCGAACCCCCAGGGCGACTGCCAGCCGCGCTCCAGGAATGGACAACCCAGC
>JASLES010000032.1 GCA_030151005.1 Silvimonas sp. | reverse complement strand
TTGAGCCGGAATCCAGTACGGCCACTGCAAGTGGCCTTTGCCAGCAGATGCCACTTCGTAGCCCGGATGCAGGCCATCTGGCCGGGAATCCGGGGTGGGGGACCTGGTTCATATTGCTGTGGTTTTTAGCGCCTTCGGCGCGGGTGGTTTTGATACCGGCGGTGGCCGGAGCACGTTCCTTTCTTTGCTTCGCCACCTCGGCGGCCCCAAAGAAAGTAACCAAAGAAAGGCGACCCCAGCCTGGCGGTCCTCCGGGCTTCCCTCAGTCGGTCGGGAGCCTGGGGTCTCCCTCCACTCCCTCGGCGCTGGGCTTTAATGGGGAGAGAACGTCAAAAGCAACTTCAACAGCAACAGCCTCGTAGCCCGGATGAAGCGAAGCGGGAATCCGGGACGGCAATGACCGCAAGAACTTGCCGATAGTGGCCACCCGGATTCATGCCGACCCCGCTCTAACCGCCATCTGTTGCCCCTCGGGTTTTTCTGGTTGGCGCAAGCTTCATCCGGGTTATGTGCAGCCTGGTCGTTTGGCTACAATCACCGCATGACCTCACACACGCTCTATCAGTACAACTGGCCGGTGGTCCATGCCCGTAAAGCCATCATGATTGCCCACGGTCTGGGCGAGCATGGCGGGCGTTATGAACATGTCGCGCGCTGGTTCAACCAGCATGGGTTTGCCGTGCGCATTTACGACCATTACGGTCACGGCAACAGCCCTGGCGCGCGCGGGTCTTTGTTGCACGCCAATATGCTGCTGGATGATCTGCGTACGCAGTACAACGCATTTGAAGCGGAATTAGGTTTCAAGCCCTTGTTACTGGGCCACAGCATGGGGGGCCTGGTCGCAGCGGCGGCGGTCACCGGCAAATGGGTGCAACCTTCCGGATTGATCCTCAGCTCACCCGCGCTGCGGACCTGGCTGGGCAAACCGTTGCACGCGCTGGCCTGGGCGCTGGCGCACACCGTGCCGCGCATGCCCATGCGCCGCAAGTTTCCCAATCACAAACTCTCGCACGATCCTGCTGTAGGGCAGGCCTTTCTGCTTGACCCGCTACGCCATGCCCGCATGACACCCCGACTGGCGCATTTTCTGCTGGGCACGGGAAATCGTGTGCTGACAGAGGTGCATGATCTGGTGGTACCCACACTCTTGCTGGTGGCCGGCGATGACGAACTGGTGGACCCGGCGGGCAGCCGTGAATTTGCGGCTGCTGCCCCCCCCGGCATGGTGACGTTGCACGAGTTCCCCGCGCTTTATCACGAGCTCTTTAACGAACCCGAGCCTTACCGCCAGGAAGTACTGGCCGCGCTGCTCACCTGGCTGACCACCTTGCCCGCGATGGAACCCGGTTCTGAACCCGGTTCTATTCAGCGCTGAATGAACGCCTTGCTACAAGCCGCTTTGTTCCGGCGGCGGGTGTGCTTATGTCTGGCACTCTGGCAGCGCGCGCGTTGTCACACTGGTTGATTGAATTGGGGTGGCGATGGGGGATAGCAATACGCTATGGCTGATTGATAATCGATATTTTCTATCGATTTGTTTGTAACAATAAATTGGATCAATCAATCGGGCATCGGCATACTCCACCCATCGCATCAAACAACACAACCGACCAGCAAGGAGTAATCACTATGCAATCTCGTGAAGGCCAACGCGTTCCCAACGTCACTTTCCGTGTTCGTGAAAACAACGAATGGAAAAACGTGACCACCGACGACCTGTTCAAAGGCAAGACCGTGGTGCTGTTCTCGCTGCCGGGCGCGTTCACCCCAACATGTTCTTCCACCCACCTGCCGCGCTACAACGAACTGGCACCGGTTTTCCGTGCAAACGGCGTTGACAGCATTTTGTGTGTATCCGTGAACGATACCTTTGTCATGAATGAATGGGCCAAGGATCAAGAAGCGCAAAACATCGTAATGGTGCCGGACGGCAACGGTGAGTTCACTGAAGGCATGGGCCAACTGGTCGACAAGGCCAACCTGGGTTTCGGCAAGCGCAGCTGGCGTTATTCCATGCTGGTGAAAGACGGCGTGGTGCAAAAGATGTTCATCGAGCCGGAAAAAGAAGGCGATCCGTTTGAAGTGTCCGACGCCGACACCATGCTTAACTACATTGCCCCGAGCGCGAAGAAGCCGGATCAAGTGGTGGTTTTCTCCAAGGTCGGCTGCGCTTTCTGCGCCAAGGCCAAGGAACAACTGACCGCAGCGGGTTACGAGTTCGTTGAAGTGCCACTGGATAACAAGGTCCGTGGCAAGGTACTGGGCGCCGTGTCTGGCACCATGACCGCACCGCAAGTCTTCGTGAACGGCAAGCTGATTGGCGGTTCTGAAGAAGTGGCGAAGTTCGTCGCCGCTTAACTAGTCCAGGTCAGTTTTCCTCTGAACGGGCGGTCATCGCACCGCCCGTTTTTCCCTCTCCAGTTTGCAGACCACAGCGCATGCCTTTGCGCCGTGCGGTGTGGCCTGCGCGCTGAGTGCGTATCCGGATCAATCAAAATCAATCAGAACAAGGGGCCCGTCATGACCAGTCAAAACAAGATTATTACTACCGACGTCGCAATCATCGGTGCCGGCACCGCTGGCCTCGCCGCTTATCGCGCCGCCATTGCCGGTGGCAAACGCGCGTTGTTGATTGAGGGTGGCCCCTATGGCACTACCTGCGCCCGCGTGGGTTGTATGCCATCCAAACTATTGATTGCTGCCGCTGAGGCGGCCCATGAAGCCCGCCATACCGCCGCGTTTGGCGTGCACATTGATGGCGAAATCCGCATTGATGGGCGAGAAGTGATGGATCGCGTCAAGCGCGAGCGCGACCGCTTTGTCGGTTTTGTGGTCAAGAGCGTGGACGGTATTCCGGCGGAACACAAGCTGGCCGGTTTTGCCCGTTTTGTAGACAACACCACCTTGCAGGTCGGGTTTGCAGGTGGCGAGCAGACGCTGGTACAGGCGTCTCGCGTGGTGATTGCCAGTGGCTCCAGCCCGGCGATTCCGGACGCATTCAAGGTCTTTGGTGATCGGCTGGTGGTGAACGACGATGTATTCAGTTGGGATACCCTGCCGCACAGCGTGGCCGTGTTCGGCCCGGGTGTGATTGGTCTGGAACTGGGTCAGGCTTTGTCTCGCCTTGGGGTGAAAGTAGGCCTCTTTGGCGTGCGTGGTGGCGTGGGCCCGCTGACTGATCCGCAAGTGCGCGACTACGCCAAAAGCGTGTTCCAGAGCGAGTTTGCCTTTAACCCGGATGCGCAGATTGAGCATATGGGGCGCGATGGCGACAAGGCGGTCATCACTTTCCGTGGGGCCAACGGCGAGAGCGTGACCGAGACTTTTGACTACGTGCTTGCCGCCACGGGTCGCACGCCCAATGTGCGCGGACTGGGTCTGGAAAACACCGGTCTGGCGCTGGATGCGCGCGGCGTGCCGCTGTTCAACCCGGAGACGACGCAATGCGGAACCTCCCCAATCTTTATCGCGGGTGATGCCAATAATTTCTTGCCGCTGCTGCATGAAGCAGCCGACGAAGGCAAAACCGCTGGCACCAACGCCGCGACGTGGCCAGACGTGAAGCCAGGCTTGCGCCGCGCCACCATTGCGGTGGTGTTCTCTGACCCGCAAATTGCCATGGTCGGCCAGCGTTTTGCTGATCTGGTGCCGGGCAGTTTTGTAACGGGCGAAGTGAGTTTTGAAGACCAGGGCCGTAGCCGTGTCATGCTGCGTAACAAGGGCCTGATGCACGTCTACGCGGACCAACACACTGGCCGCCTGCTGGGCGCAGAGTGGATTGGCCCACGCGCCGAGAACATTGCTCACTTGCTGGCCTGGGCTCTGCAGCAACAACTGACCATCCCGCAAATGCTGGATATGCCGTTCTACCACCCGGTGGTGGAAGAGGGCTTGCGTACCGCTTTGCGTGATGTAGCTGCCAAGCTCTCCGCCAACTGATCTGCCAATACCTCTTCAACCCTTGATACAGGCGCTTTGGCGCCTGTTTTTTTACCCCTCGGTGGGTGCCCCGGTCATGCAATAGATGGCGGAGAAGGGTGGACGCTCCGCCGTCGTAGCCCGGATGAAGGCTGCAAGCCGGGAATCCGGGGTTGCGCCGCGTGCAATGTTGATGGTTTGCGCATCCGCCTGGCTGTATCAGCGCGAAAGCATTTTTGCTGGCATCGCCACCCCGGATTCTCGCTACGCTTCATGCGGGCTACGACGCTGGCCAGACCAGCGCCCTGCCTTTGATCGCACCACAATGACAAACGCATGCGTCCGGCTCAGGCTGACAGTGATACCCGGTATGGGCTGACCGCGCGGTGCGTGGGCGGCGGCCATACTGGTATTAGCCGGTGACCCTGTGCGCTGGCAAGGAGGGCATCATGCGTATCCCGTCTGCTAAATCATTCCAGTCTTTAAATCTGCTGATGGCGGCATCTGTACTGGGCAATATGTCCGGGCTGTATGCCCAGCGCGAATGGGTGACGCCGCGGCGCAAAGCGCAGCCGGACGTCGAAAGGCCCTTTCCGGAGCAAGATGAAGATGGGCTGTGGCTGAGTCTGGAGCATGCACCAGCACTACGCCACTGAGGACTATATGGGGCAAGTGGGTAGGCTTACCGCATTGCGCAGTGAAGGCTGACATTACAACAAGTACCTGACACCGGTATCATCTGTGCCTTTGTAGCTGAAGGTTGGACCGGATCACCTCATGAACCCCGCCCAGAACAAGAAAAGCCTGCAGCGTGCGCGCGGCAGCATTCTGCTGATCCTCGTTGGCTTCATTGCCGCGATTGCCGTCCTGATTGTGTTGGGCGTGGCCTATGTGGTCCTGCTGATGGGCCCCAAGCTGCCTGATCTGGATGCGCTGACCAACTTCCAGCCCAAGGTGCCGCTACGCGTCTACACCGAAGACAAGGTATTGATTGGCGAATTTGGCGAAGAGCGTCGCAGCATCGTCAAATTCCAGGATATCCCGGACGTCATGAAAAAAGCGGTGCTGGCCATTGAGGACTACCGCTTTTACGAACACGGTGGCGTGGACTTTGTTGGCATTGCGCGTGCAGGCGTCGCCGATCTGGTCCACGGTGGCGCGGCGCAGGGCGCCAGTACCATCACCATGCAAGTGGCGCGCAATTTCTTCCTCTCCCGCGACAAGACGTACTCCCGCAAGATTTACGAGATGCTGCTGGCGTACAAGATTGAAGCCGCGCTGACCAAAGACCAGATTCTTGAGTTGTACATGAACCAGATTTTCCTGGGGCAGCGCGCGTATGGCTTTGCCAGCGCGGAGCGTGTGTACTTTGGCAAGGATCTCAAAGACATCACCCTGCCTGAAGCGGCCATGCTGGCCGGTTTGCCCAAGGCCCCGTCTGCCTACAATCCGGTGGTGAATTTCAAGCGCGCCAAGATTCGCCAGGAGTACATCCTCAAGCGCATGTTTGAGCTCAAGTACATCACCCAGGAACAGTATGACGACGCGGTCAAAGCGCCGTTACACGTGGTCGAGGCCTCTAGCGGCCAGTTTGCCGTGCATGGTGAATATATTGCGGAAATGGTGCGCCAGTCGCTCTACGGCCAGTACAAGGAAGACGCTTATACCAAGGGCTTTAGTGTTTACACCACGGTGAACTCGGTCGACCAGACCGCCGCCTACAAGGCCGTACGGGCCGGGGTGATGGATTATGATCGTCGCCACGGCTACCGCGGCCCGGAAGGCAGCATCGAGATTCCAGTCGATCCGGATGGTTTGCAAGACGCCATTGACGATGCGTTGGCCCAGCACCCGGATAACGACGAATTGATCGCCGCCGTGGTCACTGCCGCCAGTGCCAAGTCGGTGACGGCTATTCCGTCCTCTGGCGAGACCGTCACGCTCAGTGGCGACGGGCTCAAGTTTGCGGCCGCCGCGCTCAAACCCAACGCCAAAAACGGCATCCATCCAGGCTCGATCATCCGCATCAGCAAAGACGCCAAAGATAACTGGCAGATCACCCAGTTGCCGCAAGTCGAAGGCGCACTGGTTGCCATTGCCCCGGATAACGGCGCCATCAAGGCGCTGGTTGGTGGCTTTGAGGCCGATGGCAGCAAGTTCAACCACGTGACGCAGGCATGGCGTCAGCCGGGTTCTACCTTCAAGCCGTTTATTTACTCGGCTGCGCTGGAAAAAGGCGTCGGCCCGGCCACACTGGTCAACGATGCTGCATTTACCTTGCCGCCCGCTACGCCAGACCAGCAACCGTGGTCGCCCAAAGATGATGATGAGCCAGAAGGCCCGATCACCCTGCGCCGCGGCTTGCAGAAGTCCAAAAACCTGGTGGCCGTGCGTACGCTCAATTTTATTGGCACCGGCTACGCGCAACAGTACATCACCCGCTTTGGTTTTGATGCCGCCAAGAACCCGGCGTATCTGCCGATGGCGCTGGGCGCGGGTGCGGTCACGCCGATCCAGTTGGTGAACGGCTATGCGGTGTTTGCCAACGGCGGCTATCGGGTGAATCCGTGGCTGATCAGCGAAGTCCACGACGCGCGCGGCACCTTGTTGTCCCGCTTCAAGCCGATTGTGGCCGGCAAGGATGCGCCCCGAGTGATTGATGCACGCAATGCCTACATCATGAACAGCATGCTGCAAACCGTGGCACAACGCGGCACTGGCGCGGGGAGTAACGTGCTGGGTCGTTCTGACCTGGCTGGCAAGACCGGTACCACCAACGACGCCGTGGACGGCTGGTTTGCTGGCTACCAGCGCAATCTGGTCGCGGTGACCTGGCTGGGTTACGACCAGCCCAAATCTCTGGGTAGCCGTGAGTTTGGCGCGCAACTGGCGCTGCCGCTGTGGGTGTCGTTCATGGGCAAAGCACTGCAAGGCGTACCTGAATCCCAGATGCCGATGCCGGATAACGTCGTCAATATTGAAGGCGAGTTGTATTTTGACAATATGACGCCAGGCAACGGTTTTGTGGCCGGGATTGATCTGGGTGCGGGTAATGCAGATGAACCCGATCAGGCCGATGCCAGTTCGCCCAATGCCGACGATAATAATGACCGGCAAAAAGTGATCGATCTTTTCAAGAATTAAGGTTGAGATAATTGACGCAGCTAATTATTTAACGGCGGGTTATTTCCGTTAATGAAAGTCTGGTCATTGAAAAAAAGGCACAGGGAGCATTCAAGCTTTCATGTGCCTTTTTCTTTTGCAGATTTATTTGCCGTTCATCGGAATAATGAACGGTGAAATGATTGCGCAAGCCCTTGCCAATGAGGCAAATACAGTCTTTAAAGACAATACAAGAAAAGTCTTTCCGCGCCAGTGGGCTTACCCGGAGCCACACTATGATGTTTGAATATGTGGGAGTGCGAGCGTTTTAAAGACTCGCGTTCGATTCGATAATAATCAGGGTACTGGCGCATCATGTCTATCGGCAAACGACTTCTGCTTTTGATCGGCCTGTTCATCACTGGCCTCGTGGTGATTCTGCTTACAGGTATCTGGCAACTGGACCGGATGCATTCCCGGGTTGAAGAACTCAACACCGACATCATTCCCAGCATTAACGATATTCGCAACGCATCTGAAAACTACCAGCGCATGCGGGTATCGGTATTTCGCCATCTGGTGATCAAGTCACCCGAAGAAAAAGCCAAACTGGAACAAAAAATTGCCGATCAGTCGCAACAAGTGCACGACGGGCTGGATAAATACAAGACACTGATTTCTGATGATCAGGATAAAGCCCTGATGGATGCGGACGTTGCCGCATACGCAAATTACGAAACAGTCCAGAACAAAATGCTGGCTTTGTCCAAAGCCGCCAGTGAACCTGAAGCCATTGCGCTGATGCAGTCTTCCTACGACGATCAGCTTAAAGTGACCAACGCGTTTGCTGAACACGCCAAATACAATAGCCTGCTGGGTACGCGCTCTAGTGATCGGGCTGAAGAGACATTCCACTCTGCGCTCTACATGTTGATTGGCTTGAGCATTGCGGTGCTGTTGGGCGCAATTATTCTGTCCGTACTGATTTACCGTTCAGTCACCCTGCCGCTCAGTGCCATGCGTAATGGCATTGAAGCAGTGGAAACGCAGCTTGATTTCCGCACTCGTGTTTCTGGCAGCGGGCGTGATGAAGTGGGCGTGACCATCCGGGCCTTCAACAAGCTGCAAGACAAAGTGCAGGGCAGCCTGACGCAACTGAAGAGCGCCACCAACAGCGTGGCCAGTTCTGCCAGCCAGTTGTCTGATGCCAGCCAGCAAGTCGCCCGTGCCGCCGCCGAGCAAAGCGAAGCGACAGCCAGCATGGCGGCATCGATTGAAGAGATGACAGTCAGTATCAATCACGTTTCTGACCGCGCCAGCGAAGCGCAGAACCTTTCGACTGAATCCGGCAAGCTGGTGACGCAGGGCCGCAATATCATTGGTCGCACCGCTGACGAGATCAACCGCATTGCCGAAGGCGTGGGCATTGCAGCAGAGCGGCTGACCCAACTGGAACAGCAAACGCAGCAAATCTCATCGGTCGTGCGCGTGATCCGTGATGTGGCCGAGCAGACCAACCTGTTGGCGCTGAACGCGGCCATTGAAGCCGCGCGCGCGGGCGAGACCGGGCGTGGCTTTGCTGTGGTGGCCGATGAAGTACGCAAACTGGCTGAACGCACTGCGCAATCGACCTCTGAAATCAGCCAGATCATCACCGCCGTGGGTGAGAGCGCCCAGCGCACTGTTACCGGTATGAACGAAGCAGTGCAACTGGTGCATTCCGGCGTAGAACAAGCCGGCCAGGCCCGTTCTGTGATCGAGCAAATTGGCGAACACGCTGGCCGGACGGTGGAAATGGTCAGCGATATCTCCGGTGCCTTGCGCGAGCAATCGCAGGCTAGTTCCAACATTGCCCAGCAGGTTGAACGCATTGCGCAAATGACGGACGAGAACAGTGCCATTGCAGGCAACACCAGCGAAGCCGCCCGCAACCTGGGCCGGTTGGCGCAAGATATGGAGCGGGAAACCGCCCAGTATCGGCTTTGATCGACTGGGCCGGTGCCACGCGGCCCATAGCAATAAAAAAGCAGCCCGCGGGCTGCTTTTTTATTGTCTATGCGTTGGCCGGACCCCTTAGGGCACGTACTGATTGCACCAACCGGCAGCCCGTACCTGCTTGCCTTTGAACAAGCTACAGGAGCCCAGTTCGCCGCCGTCTGGCGCGTTGAAGAGTTCACAGGTGTCGCAACGTTGGCCGGTGGCCCACGTGGGGTTTTTGGCTTTGTCCACCTTGCTGGCGTCGGCTGCATAGGCCAGCTTGATGGCGTCCGGATCGGACTCGGCCAGTTCCGGATCGGCGGCCAGGGCGTGACGCCCCAAAACCAGCGCGACACCGGCCGCAGGCAAGGTCTTAAAGAGGAAAGTACGACGGCTACTCATGCGGTACTCCTGCGACAAAAGAGGAAGGGGTTCACCAGATACCGGGCAACATGCGCGCTGTGTGATTGCTGTAATCAGTCCAGCGTGTACCAAAACGCGCCTGCAGGGTGTTTTCTTCCTGCTGCGCCTTCCAGACAAACGCAGCCAGTACCGGAATGGTTGTCCACAGCGCTTGCCAGCCGTGGGCCAGCGCCGTACCGCAGAACGCCAGTACAAAGAAACTGCATAAAGGGTGGCGCACACGGCGGTAAATACCGCAGGTGGCCAACGGGCCCGGATCAAGCTGTCCGCTGCGATCTGTAAACGCAGCACCCAGCACCCGGCGGGATTGCACCATGCCCGCCAGCCCGCCGATCAGCAAGATCAAAGACAGGCCTTGTTCCCAAGGGTTTTCACTGCCGTCGTACTGATTGAGCAGTACAAAACCGCAAAAAATCAGCAAGACCTGGATCAGTCTGGATAACGGCGGTTGCAATGGTTGCGCCTGATGAATACCACGTGCCACAAACGCCCACCACAACGCCCAGAACAGCCAGCCCAGTCCATGCCAGGCCAATATATGTTCGATCATCAAGCCTCCGTCCACCTGAGCGCTTTGCGCGCCCGTTTTGCTGTGATTGTAGATTTGGATGCAAAAGGTGCCGGGGTCAGATTATGGGCTTGCGTTATGCCAACGGCAATGCCTCGCCGGGTGGTAAAGAGACTGCAACAAAGGTGTCACAAAGCCGCGTTAGCGTAGCCAACCAACAAGACATAAGGACAGGGCGATGGAGCGAAACGTGCCGGGCAGTTACGGGGCAGATTCAACGGGGCTGGTGTGCGGCTTTTTGTTCAACCAGGACGGCGCTACGGCGATCTCCGCCGACGATGCCAGGGCGTGGCTGGCGCTCCCGGAACGCCAGCCTGGCTTTGTCTGGCTGCACTTTAATGTGGCCATGGCCGCGACCGAACGCTGGCTGAGTCATTTGCCGCTGCCGGATTCGTTCATGCATGCGCTCAACACGTCGTCGCGCTCGTCCCGCGTAGAACAAGAAGGGGAGGCGCTGCAGGCCGTGCTCAACGACGTGCTGTTTGATTTCTCGTTTGATGCGGCCGAGATTTCCACGCTCTGGCTGTGTCTGGATTGCCGCATGGTAGTCAGTGCGCGCAGTCGGCCGCTGCGCTCCATCGACCGCCTGCGAGAGGCCGTGCGCACCGGCGCCCGTCTGCGCTCGCCGGTGGAGTTGCTGGTGCGGCTGTTGAGCTTGCAGGCCGGCGTGCTGGAGCAGATCGTGCGGGATTCCGCCGAAGAAGTAGACCGTATTGAAGATCGTTTGCTGGCCGATCGGCTGGAACGGCGCCGCGTAAACCTGGGCAGTTTGCGGCGGGTGTTGGTGCGCCTGCAACGCTTGTTGGCGCCAGAACCAGCCGCGCTGTTCCGGTTGTTGAACCGGCCGCCTGAATGGATTGCCCAGGAGGATATTGATGACCTGCGCGAATCGACCGAAGAGTTCAGCGCGGTGCTGTCTGATCTGACTGCGCTGCATGAACGGATCAAGCTCTTGCAGGAAGAAATTGCCTCACATATGAACGAGCAGGACAACCGCAGCCTGTTCATGCTGACCATCGTCACCGTGTTGGCTCTGCCGTTCAATATTGTCGCCGGTTTGTTGGGGATGAACGTGGGCGGCGTACCGCTGGCGCAGCACGCCAACGGGTTCTGGATTGTGGTCTCGCTGGTGGCCGCGCTCACCGCCGCTGCCGGATGGTGGGCGTGGCACAAGTGGCGTGGCTGAAATCAGACAGGCTAGATCAGCATCACACCGAACCGGCGCATGATCAGGGCAAACAGGCCGAAGCAAGCCATGGTCAACAGCACACTGATGCCCATCGCTGGCCAGAAACCCCAGCGATCCATGCTCCACGGGAACACCAGAAACATGGGCAGGGTGGGGATCACATACCAGAATGTGTACCAGGCATGATTGCTGATCTTTTGCGCACTTTGGTGCTCAAAATAGAGCCAGAACAGGGTTAGCAGCGTGACCAGCGGGAGAGAGGCAACCAATGCTCCCAGACGATCGCTGCGTTTAGCCAGCTCGGACACAAAGACAATCACGGCTGCGGTACACAGGTATTTGATGGCGAGGTAAACCATGTGTTTCCCCTGAAATGGCCGGCTTAGAGCAAGACTTCCCAGAAGCCGGCATCCAGCCATTGGTCGAACTTGTGACCCACTTCTGAGAAGTGCGCCACTTTGCGAAAACCACAGCGTTCATGAAACGCCACGCTGGCCGGGTTGGGGAGCGCAATACAACCGACTACAGCGTGAAACTGGCGCGTGCGTAGTTCATCCAGCAAGGCGGTGTAGAGCGGCTTGCCGATCCCGCCACGCAGGGTGTCAGCACGCAGGTAGATGGTGCTCTCAACGGTGTGCCGATAGGCCGGACGGCCACGCCAGCTGGTGGCGTAGGCGTAGCCCACTACCCCGGTTTCGGTCTCGGCGACCAGCCACGGATATCGGCTGCTGATCTCGGTAATGCGTTTTGCCATATCTTCCGTCGTCACCGGGTGTTGCTCAAAGCTGATGGCGGTATTGATGACGTAATGGTTGTAGATATCGCAAATGGCCTGGGCGTCGCTGAGGTGTACGGGGCGGATATGCATAAGCTGGGCGGTCGTAATGGGCAAGAACGATCACTTTACCCGAGCGTGAGCAACCCTGTGGCCCCAAAAACAAAGGCTCCGCAAGCGGAGCCTTTGTTTTGCAACGAGTACCTTGGGCGTGCTTAGTGACCACCCGCCGCAGCGGTACTGGCACCGCCACCTTTGGGTGCAAACGGCGGTTTGGCAAAGAACACCACCGCAATCAGCGCCAGGAACAACCAGCCAAGCATGTTGAAGTAGTCGATGGTCGACATCATCAACGCTTGCCCTTGCACCAGTTGATCCATAACCGTGGCCGCCCGCGCCAGGCTGCCCTGACCAAACTGGGTAATGGCATGTTGCGTGGCCGGGTCATAGACGGAGATATGCTCAGTCAAGCGCGCATGATGCTCAATGGCGCGGTGCTGCCAGATCCAGGTGGTGAGCGACGCGGCAAAACTGCCGCCCAGCGTACGCAAAAAGGTCGCCAGGCCGGAGCCCGCGGAGATCTCGTGCGGATGCAGGTCAGACAGCACAATCGACAACACCGGCATGAAGTAGAACGCCACGCCCAGACCCATCAGCAACTGCACCAGCGCCACCGAAGCAAAGTCCACGTCAATGGTGAAGGCTGCTCGCATGAACGAGGTGGAAGCCAGCACAATGAACGAGAACGACGCCAGCACGCGCAGATCAAAGCGCGGCGCGTACTTGCCCACAAACGGCGTGAGCACCACAGGCAGCACCCCGATCGGCGCTGTGGCCAGGCCCGCCCACACCGACGTGTAGTGCAACTGCGTTTGCAGCCACAGCGGCAACAACAGGCTCATGCCGAAGAACCCGGCATAACCCAGCGTCAGCGTGACCGTGCCGGCCGCAAAGTTGCGGTGACGGAACAGGCGCAAGTTCACAATCGGGTCTTTGTCGGTCAGCTCCCAGATCAGGAATACGGTCAGTGACACCGCCGCAATGATGCCCAACACGACAATGAAGGAGGACTCAAACCAGTCCAGATCATTGCCCTTGTCCAGCAGCACTTGCAGCGCGCCCACGCCGATCACCAGCGTGATCAGGCCAACGTAATCCATCTTGGGTTTTTCGAGTTTCTCTGGCCGACCCTTCATCTGGTTGGCAACCACCCACGAGGCAAAGATCCCGATCGGCACGTTGATAAAGAAAATCCACGGCCAGGAATAATTGTCGGTGATCCAGCCGCCCAGAATCGGGCCGGCAATCGGGGCGACCACCGTGATCATTGCTAGCAACGCTAGCGCCTGTCCTCGTTTATTGGCCGGATAGATGGAGATCAACAGTGACTGGGTGATCGGGTACATCGGGCCGGCCACCGCGCCTTGCAGCGCACGGAAACCCACCAGCACGCCCATGCTCTGCGCAACACCGCACAGCAAAGAGGCCAGCGAGAACAACAGTGTGGCCAGCACAAACAGACGGGTTTCACCGTAGCGGCGCACCAGAAAACCGGTCAGCGGCAGCGCAATGGCGTTGCTGACCGCAAACGACGTGATAACCCACGCGCTCTGGTCCGAACTCACCCCCAGGTTACCGGCAATGGTCGGCAGCGAGACGTTGGCAATGGTTGTGTCCAGCACCTGCATAAAGGTGGCCAGACACAAACCTATGGTCGCCAGCGTCAGATTGGGCGGGCGGAACGAAGGATGATTCATCCTCGTGACCCCGCCTTACTTCTTGCCCTGGCCGGAAGCCAGGTTGGCGTGGATGATGTCCTTGATCAGTTGGTCAGCCGCAGACAACTGCTGCTTGTACACGTCTGTGGTGAACAGCGGATGCGTCGCGACGGTTTGCGTCAGTGCCGGGCCAGACTGGTCGTGCAGGCTGACGTCCGCGCTCATCGACAAACCAATCCGCAGCGGGTTCTTTTGCACTTCAGCCGCGTCCAGCGTAATGCGGACGGGTACGCGCTGCACAATCTTGATCCAGTTGCCGGTGGCGTTCTGGGCCGGGATCAGGCTGAACGCGCTGCCGGTGCCCACACCCAGGCTATCGATCTTGCCGTGGTATTCCACGCTACCGCCATAAAGGTCGGCCTTCAGTGTTACCGGCTGACCAATGCGCATATGACGCAACTGGGTTTCCTTGAAGTTGGCTTCAACCCAGACCTGATCCAGCGGCACCACGGCCATCAGCGGCGTGCCTGGCTGGATGCGCTGACCCAGTTGTACGCTACGTTGAGCCACGTAACCGGATACCGGTGCGACCATGGTGGTGCGCACGTCATCCAGATAGGCCGAACGCAGCTTGGCCGCAGCGGCTTCCACATCCGGATGTGATGCCACGACGGTGTCTTCCACCAGCACCTTGCTGGACGTCAACTGACCTTCGGACGAAGCCACGGTGCTTTGCGCCGCAGCCAGTGCATCACGCGCATGGGCCAGTTCTTCGGCGCTGATGGCACCGGTCTTGACCAGTTGCTGGCGACGCTCGAAGTCTGCCTTGGCTTTGTCCAGCGCGGTTTGCTGGGCGGCCAGTTCGGCTTGCAGGCTGTTCACATTGCTAAAGAGGCCGCGCACTTTACGCACGGTGCTGGCCAGATTGGCCTTGGCTTGTTGCAGGCCGACGTGCGCGTCGCTAGGGTCCAGTTCGACCAGACTCTGGCCGGCTTTGACCAAAGACCCGTTTTCCGCGCCAATGCTGACCACGGTGCCCGGAATCTGCGGCGTAATCTGGACGACGTTGCCTTGTACATAGGCATCGTCGGTGTCTTCGTTCCAGCGGCCCACCATAAAGTACCAGACCGCCCAGGCGAGCATGGCCAGGATGAATACAGCCAGGGCCAGTCGCAACAGGAACTTGCGGCGGGAAGGGCGCTCTGCGCTGGGTGCGGCAGCGGCGTTGGTTTCGGTGCTCATGTCTATCCCTTATCTCTTGTATCTTGAATATGCGGATCAGTGGGGCCGCTTACTGCGCGGCGGCCGGGGCGGAGGCGGCAATGGCCGGCGAGTCTGCGTCCGGGCGATAACCGCCACCCAGGGCCTGTACCAGTAGAATCGATGCATCCAGTTGTTGTGCATTGAGCGAAGCCAGGCGCATCTGCGCATTCAACAATTGTTGCTGCACGCTCAGCACGTCCAGGTAATTGCCAAGGCCACCCTTATAGCGTTGTGTGGCCAGGTCGTATGCCTCCTGAACGGTCTGGATAGCGCTTTTCTGCTCGACCACTTGTTTGTTCAGCGACGCAATGGCGCTGACTTCAGCGGCCACTTCGTGCATGGCGTTCACCAGCGCCTGGTTGTACTGCGCCACCGCCAGATCGTATTGCGCGTCTTTGGCCGACAGATTGGCGCGCAAGCGGCCACCGTCAAAGATCGGCAAGGTCAGGGCAGGGCCCAGTTGGGCGTAGCGGCTTTCCCACTCCGGCAAATTGCCCATAGAGAGCGAGGCCAGGCCAATGGCGGCGGTCAAATTGAAATCCGGATAGAACTTTGTTTGTGCTGCTTTGATGTCTTTGCTGGCGCTTTCTACTCGCCAGCGGGCAGCGACGATATCTGCGCGGCGGCCGACCAGATCTGCCGGCAAGACGCCCGGCAACGCCAGCACGCCCGGTTGCAGGGCTTGTGGCCGGGTCAGTTGCTGACCGCGATCCGGGCCTGCGCCCAGCAATGCGGCCAATGCCAGCTGACCATCATCAATTTGCTGATGCGCGGCTTCTACCTGCTGGCGTGCCGCCGGCAGGGCGGACTGCGCTTGTTTAAGTTGAACCTGGCTATCAATACCGGCGCTGACGCGTTGCTGCACCAGATCAAGCTGGTTCTGCGCACGCTGCAAATCCGCCTTGGCGATATCCTGAATTTGCCAGGCGTAACCCAGTTGCGAATACGTGCGGGCAATATTGGTAGAGAGCGTAATGCGTGATTGCTGAGCATCAATCAAGGTCGCGCGGCTCTGGCCGACAGCGGCCTCCCACGCGGCCCGCTGGCCGCCCCACAGATCAAAGTCATAGCTGAATTTGAGCGAGACCATTTTCAGCGCAGCGTAGCTATCGCCATAGGGCGGCGGCAACACGGTGCCCGGAATACGAATGCCCGAGTACGCCGCAGCGGCATCCAGACGCGGCATGCGCGCCGCGTCGGCAGCGCCAGCTTGTGCCAGCGCCAGGCGGGTGCGTGCGTCAGCGGCATCCAGATTGGGGTTGTTCTTGAAGGCTTCGTCCATCAGCGCGGACAACTGGGTATCGCCCAATGTGGTCCACCAGGCCTGATCCGGCCAGGCGCTGCTCACTTTGGCGGCAGACAAGGCGTTTTTGCCCGCCAAGGTATTGGCATCAAGCAGTTTGCCTTGTGGGCTCAATCCATCCTGATTGGCACAACCGGCCAGCAGCGCGACGGTGATCGCGCTCAAGACCAGCGGGTGCGACGATACTTGCCGTCGCAAGGTTTTTTTCATCACTGCGCGTTCTCCAGACTGTTCCTGACACGTTTGAGGAGAGAAATCAAAGTTTCTTGTTCTTCTGCAGAGAGGTCGACCAGCGCCTGACCCATGGAGTCGTCGCCGCAACTACGCATGGTAGTCCACAGCGCCAGTCCCGCTTCGGTCAGGGTGATCTGTAAAGCACGACGGTCTTCCTGGTGTGGCTGGCGGCGCAGGTAGCCTTTCTCTTCCAGCTTGTCCAGAAGGCGGGTCATGGCGCCTGCATCATGGTCAATGGCGCGTGCCAGCTCAGTTGCCGTTTGTGCACCGTGGTATGCCAGACGCTTGAGCACCAGGTACTGGCTCAGATTCAGTTCAAGGCCGCTTAAAGACAGCTTGCGTTCAAACAGATGAAACAGACCGTCACGAACCTGGCGAACCAGAACCCCGAGATTTTCTTCGGGCGCTTGGATGGAAGACATTGGCAAACCTTGTTGATGTAGAAGTCGGTGGCCGATGGTAGGTTTCTTTTGTGATAGTTGTCAAAGCAATGGTATGAAAGCGAATAGTCGATCCAGGCCAGCGTTTGTTGGGTAATTATCTGATTTTGATTGGTATTTCTGGTTTCTAGCTGACTGGTCGGTTTGATTGTTCTTTGATGTGAACAAACAATCCACTCTGCATAACAGCGCCAAGGCGCATGAGGGTAGGGCGGCCCAAATAAAAAAGCCCGCAACAGCGGGCTTTTTCTCTGGCACAACGGTGAGGCAGATCAGGCGGGCTGCTCGCCACCCAGTGCTTCCAGCAAATCGGGCACCAGCGCGCGGGTTTCACCAACAAACAGCGCCAGACCGGAATCAAACAGCGCGGCTTTATCAGCGGCGTCGGCGTTCTTGAAGTCGTCTTGCAGGGCTTCCAGCATGGCCACGCGCTTGAGTTCCATCTTGTCGGTCAGTTGCAGGGCAATGCGGTCGTTCCAGGACAGCGCCATCTTGGTGACCAGCTTGCCAGACGACAAATGCTGGGCAATTTCTTCGCCCATCAGTGGTTGTTTGACCAGGCGGGCAATCGGGCCGTCTTCACCCGGCGCGCGCAGTTCTACGTCCTGGCCCAGATCAAACAGGCCCGCATCAGACGATTCCAGCCAGACGGTCATGGCCGTTTGCGGCGTGGTATTGGTCTGGATCAGGCGTGTGGGCAAACTGCCCAGCGCTTCACGCAGTAGCGACAGGGTGACTTCTGCTTTGGCCGCACTGGCGCTTTCGACCAGCACCAGATTATTGGCCAGATCAATCAGCGCGCGCGTAGTGCGCGAGCGGGTAAATGCGCGCGGCAACAGTTCTTCTGTAATGCGCTCACGCAGTTCTTTGATCTCGCGCTTACCCACCTTGCGGTTCTCCCGCGCTTCAATCTCTTGCACGCGCGAATCTGCGGTTTGCTTGATCACCGAACCGGGCAGCAACTTTTCTTCGGTCTTGAGCATGACCAGCACGGTATCCTGGTAGGGATACGCCATCGATTCAGGCATGTGCGCAGCCGGGGCAATCCAGCCCTGCGTCATCAGATCCTGGCTGCCACAACTGAAAAACGGGCGCTTGGCCAGCAGGTCATTAATGCTCTCTGCGGTGAGCGCGTGATCGGCGGAAAGGCGGTAAATCTGGATATTGCGAAACCAGAGCATGGTGCGGCGCTCGTAAACTTGATTGGGTGGGCGATTGTACCGGCACACCCGCCTGGCGCAAACCAGGAAATGTCGCCAGGCATCAGATACTGTGAAAGTGGTGGCGGTGGCCAAGGCAGTTGCAGTTGGCGCTGCTGTTGCTGTTGCTTTTGACTTTCTCCCCCTTTCAAGGACTTTTCCGATTGAGGGAGGGAGACCTTAGGCTCCCGACTGATTGAGGGAAGCCCGGAGGGCAAAAGTCCGGGGTCGCCTTTCTTTTGCCTACTTTTCTTTGGCGAAGCAAAGAAAAGTAGGGTGCTCCGGCCACCGACGGTATAAAATGCATTTCAAACCCGCGCCGTCAGGCGCTAACACACATCGCAATGGTGGATTGTCGCTCCCGCTCCGAATCCACCCTACAGCCTGCATGGCAAAGGCCACCTGCGGCGGCCAAACTGGATTCCGGCGCAAGGGGGCCGCCGAGGACCGGAATGACGAGTCAGTGGCAACGTGGCAGGAAGTGACCGTTGCCACCACCGTTGCCAGATTCCCGCCCCCGCGCAAATGACCCACCGGTGTATCCTTGGCAATCATCCCGTATCACCCAGCAGCACAAACAACGACTCCTGACCGATTAAAAAGAGAGACGCCCCATGCAAATCGCCTGTCCCCACTGCCACACCCAGAACCGCATTGATGACGAACGCATCGCCGATAACCCCACCTGTGGCGCCTGCCACAAGCCGGTGTTCGCGGGGGCGCCGGTTGCCGTGACCGGGGAGCAGTTTGCCGTGCTCAGCAAACAACTCAAACAACCGCTGGTGGTGGATTGCTGGGCCACCTGGTGTGGCCCGTGTCAGGCCTTTGCGCCCGCGTTTGCTGCAACGGCAGAACACTTCGCCGGCAAAGCCACGTTTGTGAAGGTCGATACCGATCAGGAGCAAACGCTGGCCAATAGCCTGCGTATCCGCAGTATCCCGACATTGCTGGTATTTGAGCGTGGCCAGGAACAGGCCCGCCAAAGCGGGGCGATGTCGTCCGGGCAGTTCAAGGCCTGGTTGTCTGATTTCTTCTGATATCTACTGATATCTATAAGTTGTGGCCAGACATGAAAAAGCCCGGTATAGACCGGGCTTTTTTGTGGGGATGGCGTGCAGGGTTAGCTGCGTGCCAGCGCCACCGGGCTGGTTTCCAGCCACTTTTTGACACGGTTGGCGTCACCAATACGGGTGTACTTGCCGGTCGAATCCAGCAAGACAATCACCACCGGCGTGCCACTGATGGTGGCTTCCATCACCAGACAATGACCGGCTTCATTGGTAAAGCCGGTTTTGGTCAGGCCAATGTCCCATTGCTCTTCTTTCACCAACGGATTGGTGTTGTGAAAAGCCATGGTGCGGCCATTCAGGTTGGATGTGAACTCATACTGGGACGATGTCGTGAACTCGTGAATCTCCGGATACTTGCGCGCAGCACGCACCATCAGCACCAAGTCACGGGCACTGGAGACGTTTTGCGGGGTCAGACCGGTAGAGTCATAAAAATGACTGTGTGTCATCCCGAGTTCGGTGGCCTTCTCGTTCATCTTGCGGATAAACAATTCACGGCCACCCGGATAAGTGCGCGAAAGTGCGGCCGCCGCGCGGTTTTCCGACGACATCAGGGCCAGCAGCATCACTTCTGCGCGGGTCAGGCGGGTGCCAACGCGCAGGCGGGACGAGCTGTTCTTGAGCGTATCGACATCATCATCCGTGATGGTGATGTACTCGTTCATCGGCAAATGTGCGTCCAGCGTGACCATGGCGGTCATCAGCTTGGTGATCGACGCAATCGGCGCGATTTCATCCGGATTCTTCTGGTAAACCACGTCACCGGTGTTTTCATTCAGAATCAGCACGGATGCCGATTGCAGACCCGGGTTGTCAGCGGTGAAGCCAGACAGGGCCAGGGTGCGGGTGACATGAACACTGCTGCGTGCATTGGCAATGGCTGTACGCTTGACCCGGCCTTTTTCATAGACGGTGGTGGTGCGTGCCGATGCGGTCTTGGTCGACGCCTTGGGTTTGGCTGTCTTCTTGCTTGCAGATTGCGTAGTTTGTTTATGCTTATGAGTCGTGGTTGCGCTGGCGACCGGAGCAATACTCAGGGAGGCAGCAGTCAGCAACGCGACAAAAAGAGGAAAAGCGGGACGCATCAACGATCTCCAAATATGCGGCCATGATTATCAGAACGCTGTAATACTAATTGAGAAAATGCAAAATGTCATGCCAAATCAAGAGGTCGCGTAGTACTTGCAAAGTGCAACTTTAAAAGATTTCACCGACCTTGCAGCAAGTGAGGGATTTATGTATGTTGTGGTGCACCATTTGTGATAATTGACGTACTTTTTTGCGTCACTTCAGGGCAGTACCAGACCATCATTCCAACCCGACGGAGCGATCGATTGTGTCCCAGGCCACGCCATTTGACGGTTTTTTTCAGCAAATGAATGAAGCCAGCCAGCAATGGTGGCAGCAATGGGTCAACGCGGTGACACCCACTGCGGATGACGCGCTGCCGCATCTTGTGCCCAAAGTGCTGGCCACTGTCCCCACGCATACAGCCGAATGGCAAGCCCGCCAGGCTGAGTACTATCAGCAACAACTTGATCTGTGGCTAGGCCTGATTGGCGCCAAAGCGCCTGCCGTGGCTGTTCAGCCAGAAAAGGGTGATCGCCGTTTCAACTCGCCCGAGTGGGAAGCGCCGCTGTTTTCCTGGATCAAACAAAATTATCTGTTGACCTCCCGTTATCTGTTGCAGATGGTCGATTCGGCGCAGACCGACGACATGTTGCGTGAAAAAGCCGCGTTTTTCACGCGGCAATATCTGGATGCCATGAGCCCGGCCAATTTTGCGCTCACCAATCCAGAGGTCATGAAGCTGGCGGCTGAGACTCAGGGTGAAAGCTTGCAGGAAGGCATGCGCCGACTGCTTGACGACATCAACAAAGGCACCATCACCATGACGGATGAGTCGCAGTTCGAGGTCGGCCGCAATCTGGCCGTCACCGAAGGCGCGGTGATCTTTGAAAATGACCTCCTGCAGCTGATTCAGTACACGCCATTGACCGCGCAGGTGAACGAAGTTCCCTTGTTGATCGTGCCGCCTTGCGTCAACAAGTACTACATCATGGATTTGCAGGCTGAAAACTCCATGGTGCGCTGGTGTGTAGAGCAGGGGAACACGGTCTTCCTGGTCTCCTGGCGCTCTATACCGCCCGAGCTGGGTCATCTGCAGTGGGATGATTACGTTGATCAAGGGGTGATCAAGGCCGCAGAGGTGGTGCGCAAGATCAGCCGGCGCGAGCAGATGAATGTCTTGTCGTTCTGCATTGGCGGCGGGCTGGTGGCGACGTCCATCCCGGTCATGCAATCGCGCAATCTGGACTGGTTCCGTTCCGTCACGCTGATGACGTCCATGCTGGATCATTCTGACCCGGGTGACATCAAGCACTATATTGACTGGAACCTCATCCGTTCCCGCGAGGCCCAACTTGACAAGGGCGGCGTGGTCTCCGGCAAGGAGCTGGCGCGCACGTTCTCGTCTCTGCGGGCCAATGATCTGATCTGGAACTACGTCGTCAGCAGTTATCTGAAAGGTAAAACGCCGCCGCCGTTCGACCTGTTGTACTGGAACAATGACTCGGCCAACCTGGCATTGCCGATGCATACCTTCTTCTTGCGCAATATGTATCTGGAAAACAACCTGGCCCGCCCTGGTTCATTTTCGCTTTGCGGCGTGCCGATTGACCTGACCACAGTCACCACGCCAACGTATGTCTTTGCTGCCCGGGAAGACCATATTGTGCCGTGGAAATCGGCCTGGGGTACGCAACGCATCTTCAGTGGGCCGACGCGCTTTGTGCTGGGTGCTTCGGGCCATATTGCCGGTACCATCAACCATCCGGCGGCAGGCAAACGCAATTACTGGGTGAATGAGAAACTGGCTGCAACGCCAGACGCCTGGTTTGAAAATGCCGAATCCAGACCCGGTAGCTGGTGGGTAGACTGGAACGACTGGTTGCAGCAGTTCACCGGCAAGAAGGTGGCTGCTCGTAAAACGCTGGGCGCAGCCGGGTTCAAACCCATTGAACCTGCGCCTGGACGGTATGTAAAAGAGAAGCGCGACTAAACGCCACAGCCAGACATCGCTGCCGTGAGCAGCGGTTCTGGTTGATGGCTGAAAACACAAGACGCTTTGTTTGTGCCCATCCGGCCTTCCACACCGGGTGATCCAACGTAGCGGCGCCGGTATTCAACGCAGAAACCGGCTCCGGTAACGGCCCGCCGCTGGGCGTGGCCAGACTCTTGCAACGCTGGTTTGGAGAAACACAATGAGTGAGATCGTGATTGTTGCTGCCGGGCGCACCGCCATTGGCAATTTCGGCGGCAGCCTCGCTAAAGTGAGTGCGCCGGAACTGGGTGCGACTGTGATCAAAGGTTTGCTGGCACGCAGTGGCCTTGCTGCGGATCAAGTCAGTGAAGTGATTCTGGGTAACGTGCTGACGGCAGGCCTCGGCCAGAACCCGGCTCGTCAGGCCCTGCGGCACGCCGGTTTGCCAGACGCCGTGCCTGGCCTGACCATCAACCAGGTGTGTGGTTCGGGTCTGAAAGCCGTGGCGCTGGGCGTGCAGGCCATTCTTTCTGGCGAGAGCGAGATTGTGATTGCTGGCGGCCAGGAAAACATGAGCGCCGCACCGCATATCCTGCCAGGAAGCCGCGATGGTTTTCGCATGGGCAATGCGCAACTGATTGACAGCATGGTGTACGACGGCCTGACCGACGCGTACAACCAGTACCACATGGGCATCACGGCAGAAAACATCGCCAAAAAGTACGGGATCAGCCGTACCGAGCAAGATGAACTGGCGTTGGCGTCGCAAACCAAAGCTGCCGCCGCCCAGGCTGCGGGCCGGTTTGTCGATGAAATCATCCCGGTGCATATTCCGCAACGCAAGGGCGACCCGGTTGTGTTCGATCAGGATGAGTTCATCAAGTCCGGCACCACCATGGAGTCGCTTACCAAACTGCGCGCTGCGTTTGATAAAGAAGGCACCGTGACCGCGGGTAATGCTTCCGGTATCAATGACGGCGCTGCAGGGGTGATCCTGATGACCCGCGCCAAAGCCGATGAACTGGGTCTGAAACCGCTGGCGACCATCCGTGCTGCGGCGTCTGCGGGTGTAGACCCGAGCATTATGGGTATGGGCCCGGTACCGGCTACGCATCGCGTCCTGGCCCGCACCGGCTGGACGCTGGACAGTATTGATCTGCTAGAAGGCAATGAAGCCTTTGCTGCGCAGGCGTTGGGCGTGGCGCGTGAACTCAAGTGGGACTGGAGCCGCGTGAACGTGAACGGTGGTGCCATTGCGCTGGGTCACCCGATTGGCGCTTCCGGGTGCCGTATCCTTGTCACCTTGCTGCACGAAATGATTCGCCGCGATGCCAAACGTGGTCTGGCAACGTTGTGCATTGGCGGTGGCATGGGCGTATCGCTGGCGGTGGAGCGCTAAGACTGTTTTGTCAGCATCGGGAAAAAGCGCTGGCTGGACCGGCGCTTTTTCTTGTCATTCACCTGTTATTACATTGGCATTGTCCAGCCTGATGGCACACTGCCCACCTCCCAACCTGGCTGGAGTAATGTCTGATGTCTCCGTTGATTACCGTGGCTGAACTGGCCACCCGCATGACTGATCCTGACCTGGTGATTGTGGATTGCCGCCACGACCTCGCCAATCCGCAAGCTGGCCGGGAGGCATACGCGCTGGATCATATTCCCGGTGCCGTGTTTCTGAGTCTGGACGAAGACCTCTCTGGCCCCAAAACGGGCAGCAACGGCCGCCACCCTTTGCCAGACCCCGGTTGGCTGAGTGCGCGCCTGGGGGCGGCGGGTATTGGCAATGACAGTCATGTGGTGGCTTACGACGGTTCTGGCGGTATGTATGCGGCGCGCTTGTGGTGGATGCTGGGCTGGCTGGGTCATGACAACGTGCAGGTGCTTGACGGCGGTTACCCTGCCTGGCAGGGCGCGCGGCAGCGCGTATCGGCCAATGTGCGGCCGGTAGAGTCAAAGAGCTTCACACCACACCTGCGCCCGGAGCGGCGTGTTACTGCGGCCCAGGTCGAGGCGGATCTGCGCGAGTCCTCGTTCCAGGTGGTCGATGCGCGCAGTCCGGAACGTTTTCGTGGAGAAGGCGAAACGCTGGACCCGGTTGGAGGACATATCCCGGGCGCAATCAACCGCTTCTTCCAGCACAATCTGGCGCCCGGTGGCCGCTTCAAAGAGGCGCACCAGTTACAGCAAGAATGGCAGGGAGTCCTGGGGGCGATTCCCCCGGCTGATGTGGTGCATCAGTGCGGGTCTGGTGTGACGGCCTGTCACAACCTGCTGGCACTGGCCGTCGCCGGCCTGGCGGGTGGACGGCTGTATGCCGGGTCCTGGAGTGAATGGTGTGCAGATCCGGCGCGGCCGGTGGCACGGTAAGGGTCTTTTTTTGTCGGGGGCGTAGGGTGGATTCGGAGCGGGAGCGACAATCCACCGTTTGCGATGTTTGCGTGTTAGCGCCTTGCGGCGCGGGTCTTTTAAAAGCATTTGATACCAGGGTGCCGGGCCCACGTTACTTTCTTTGCTTCGCCAAAGAAAGTAACCAAAGAAAGGCGACCCCTGCGACAGCGCCCGCTACGCGGGTTCCCTGTGCTTCTCGTGAGGGCCGGCTGGCTCCAGGGAACTCGCCCTTTGGGCTCAAACACCCTTACGCCGAAACCCCGGCCCTCCCTGCGGTGCTCGGCGCTGCCGAAGGGGAGGCAAGTCAAAAGCAACGGCAACGG
>JASLES010000026.1 GCA_030151005.1 Silvimonas sp. | reverse complement strand
CAGGCTCAGACGCCGGTTGTGGTGCGGAGGCCACCTGCGCTGCATTCAGTTCAGGTGAAGGCGGTTGTTGCAAATACCAGAAGATGGCGCCCAGCGCGGCGCAAAACGCCAGCAAAAAGCCAACAATGCCCAGCACACGACCGCCACCACCACCGCCTCCGCCATTGCCGACCGAGAACGAATTGTTTTCTTCCACCAGGTGCGGCAACGCCACCTGCACCCGCTCACGCGGTAGTAGGGCTTCCAGTTGGGCCAGCAAAGGCGCCGGGTCCAATTGCAGCAATTTGGCGTAATTGCGCACGAAACCACGGGCAAAAGTATTGCCCGGCAACTGATCAAAATGATCAGACTCAATCGATTCAATCTGGCGCGCTGACAGCTTGAGCTGCGTTGCGACATGATCAAGGCCCAGGCCCAGCGCTTCACGCTGAGCTTTCAGGCGGGCTCCAGGCCCAGATGCTGGCGCGTAGGTTTGTTCTTGTTCGCTCATCACGGATGTTTCCGCCGGTCAGACAGGGACCGGTTTACGAGGTCCAATGCAGGTAAGGCCGCTTTAGTTAAGCTGACCGCTCAACAGACGGGTAGTTTCGATGGAGTCCGGGTACTGGCTCTTGAGCTGATTGGCCAGACGGGTTTCCGCCTCGGTATTGCCCAGCGCGTGCTCCAGTCGCAACCCCATCCAGGTCAGCCCGGAACTGGGTTGAACCATGCGTTGCAGCTCGTTGTAGTACTGGCGGGACTGGACGTAATCCTTGGTGCGCAGGCCCTGCTCCACCAGTTCCTGGCGAGCCACGACATTGTCGGGGCGCAAGCGCAGCGCCTGCAGAAAATAAGTGTTGGCCGCTTTTTCGTCTTTCAGGCTCACGGCACACTGGCCGGCGTTAACGAAAGTTTTATCGCCATTGGTGTACAGCGGATTTTTCACAGCGACAAGGTAATGCTGGATACCTTCTTGCTGCCGCGAGTGGTTACACAGATACCAGCCAAAGTTATTGTTGATGTCCGAGTCATCAGGCGCAATGCTCAACGCCTGCTGGAAATTGGAAACCGCTTTGCTGTCATCGTGCAACTCGGCGTAGATGAGGCCCAGTACACCGTAGGCTGGGGCGTAGCGGCTATTGGAACTCAGCGCCTCTTTGACTTCTTGCACGGCCACTGTGTATTGCGCGCGCTTGAGGTATTCCGCCGCCAGTTGCGTGTGCAACATGGCGCGGCGGTCGGTTTGCGACATCTCGTCGTCGGAAGATGCAGCCTGCACCCAAGGTGCGGCAAGGCTTGTCATGGCAAAACAAATCAAGGAAACCATGTACCGCCGGATCATTCCACTTCCCCTGTATTGATATTTTTATCTGAACTGGATGGGCCGCGTCTCCGTCGCCATGCGGTTGGCCGTGCGACGCGTCTTGTCCTGTACCTGACCGGCCAGTTGGCCGCACGCTGCATCAATGTCATCACCACGCGTTTTGCGGACGGTGACGATGTAACCAGCGTTCATCAGGATATCCCGGAACGCGAGGATAGCATCACGGCCGGAACGGTTGTAGCCCGAATTCGGGAAGGGATTGAATGGAATGAGATTCAGCTTGCAAGGCGTATCGCGCAGCAACGCGATCAACTCACGCGCATGCTCAGGCTGATCGTTCACACCCGCAAGCATCACGTATTCAAAGGTAATGAAGTCCCGCGGCGCCTTTTCCAGATAGCGGTTACAGGCTGCCAGCAACTGTGCAAGCGGATATTTCTTGTTGATAGGCACGATTTCATCGCGCAGACGATCGTTGGAAGCGTGCAGACTGACGGCAAGCGCCACCGGCACGGCATCACGCAAACGATCCATCGCCGGCACAATGCCGGATGTGGACAAGGTCACACGGCGGCGCGACAAGCCATAGGCGTTGTCGTCCAGCATCAGCCGCAGGGCTTTGACCACATTTTCAAAATTGGCAAGGGGCTCGCCCATGCCCATCATCACCACGTTGGTGACGATACGGGTATCTTCATTGACGGGGACACCGACGCGGGCCTGCTCGGCACTCAGACGACGATTGGCCCACCACAACTGACCAATGATTTCGCCCACAGAAAGATTGCGGTTAAAACCCTGGGCGCCGGTCGAACAGAACGAGCACTCCAGCGCGCAACCCACTTGCGACGAAATACACAAGGTGCCGCGATCATCCTCAGGGATGAACACGGTTTCGATGCCGTTACCGACATTGACATCCAGCAACCACTTGGTGGTGCCGTCGCTGGCCACATGCTCAGCCAGCATGGCGGGCGAGCGCACTACTGCGCCCGCCGCCAGTTTTTCCCGAAAGCCTTTGGCAATATCGGTCATGTTGTTGAAATCGGCCTCACCATGCTGGTGAACCCATTTCATCAACTGTTTTGCACGAAACGGCTTCTCACCGTAGCTGATCATCAGCTCGGTAAGGCCCTCGGCATCGTAATCCAGCAAATTGACCGACATACCAAATACTCCCGCGATCCCTAAGCCTTAGCGGCTGTAGATTTCGCTGGCAGGGAAGAAATAAGCGATTTCGATTGCAGCGTTTTCAGCGCTATCGGAACCGTGCACAGCGTTTGCGTCGATGGATTCAGCGAAGTCAGCGCGGATGGTGCCCTTTTCTGCTTTCTTCGGATCGGTAGCGCCCATCAGGTCGCGGTTCTTCAGTACGGCGCCTTCGCCTTCCAGAGCCTGGATGAACACCGGGCCGGAAACCATGAAGTCAACCAGATCCTTGAAGAAAGGACGTTCCTTGTGCACGGCGTAGAAGCCTTCGGCTTCAGCACGGGACAGTTGCTTCATCTTGGCAGCAACGACTTTCAGGCCGGCGGACTCGAAACGATCATAGATCTTGCCGATGACGTTCTTGGCAACAGCGTCCGGCTTCACGATCGAGAGGGTACGTTCAATAGCCATTTGTTTTCCTACTCCAGGTTGATTTGACTTAACTTGTTTCTACGTGTTTACTTCATGCGGCAATGCCAACTGCAGCACGGCATTACTGCTGAATCGGGGGCCAAAAATCGGTGCTCTTCAGCCAAATAGCCAAACATTATAACAAATTCAACAACATTGCGGCAGATGAGCGACCAACTCGACCCCATCCTGCATCAAGCCGAGCAATCCCGGCTTAAACAGCAACTGGCGTGGCGCCTTGGCATTGCTGCCGGGCTCATCGTCATTGTCCTTGCAGCCATCTGGTTTCTGGACCACAGCCAGAGCGGCGAACCCGAACCCACCATCGTTGCGCCCCGTTTCGCTTCTGCAGCCAGCGCCGTCGCCGCCATCAAGGCCAGCGCGCCAGCCTCTGCGGTTGCTTCAGCCCCCATGGCTGCCAGTGCGCCGGTAATCGCCTCCGCTCCCGCTGCAACACCGGAACCGGTAACCGAAACACCGGAACCCACCCCACAGCAACCGGTTACCACGCCTGTCGCCGCGCCGGTCAAAGCGCCCGGGCACGCCGCCGCGCCGACCCCTACCAATCCGCCCGTACGCAATACCCCGACCCCAATGCCTGCGGCCACACCAACGCCCAGGGCGGCCGAGCCTGCGCTCAATCTGCCACCGCCAGAAAAGACCAGTGAGACCACTGGCACACCGGGCAAGTTCGAAGTACACGCAGGCAACAACGGCTACACCATTCAGGCCGGGGTATTCCAGCACGCGGCCAATGCCGACAAACTATTGACCCAACTGCAAGCCGCCGGCGTGCCGGCCTGGCTGGAGACCCGTGTGCAGATCGGCCCCTTCAAGAACAAAGCCGATGCCGAAGCGGCAATTCGCAAATTGCGCAAATTGGGTATAGAACCGGTTGTGCGGGAAAACCAGTAAAGCTTTGCCGACATGCTGCACTGGATCGTTTTCAAAACGATTTCAAGCACTTGAAATAGGGTCTTGTGACGAAGGATGCAACACCGGCATAAAAAAACGGGCTCTAGCCCGTTTTTTTATGCCCTCTAGATCTTCATCAGCACAATCAAGCCAGCACCGGGGGCAATTGGGGCAGCAGCGCCTGGCGCTCTTTTGTGGCAGCACCGCACAGGGCAAAACCCAACAACTGGCCT
The DNA here is from genome assembly GCA_030151005.1 of Silvimonas sp. Lineage (GTDB taxonomy): Bacteria > Pseudomonadota > Gammaproteobacteria > Burkholderiales > Chitinibacteraceae > Silvimonas. The sequence continues at coordinate 3,382 of JASLES010000026.1, read as the reverse complement.
TGCTCGCCCACGAAGCGTGCATCCACCCCCTCTTCAGTCACGGCGATTTGCCAAGCGCCGTGTGCATTGCCGGCAGGCGTGGAAACCACCGTCGGGCATGCCGGAGTTTTGACCAGCACGGGCATGGCCGGATATTGCAGGCTGGCCTCTTTGCCGGCCAACACCTGTGCCAGCGTGCGCGCGGCATGCATGATGGGCATCACAAACGGCAAATGGAGCGATGCCACCTCGGCGCAATCACCCAGCGCATAGATATGAGGGTCGCTGGTTTGCAACTGGCGATTGATCACCACGCCGCGCTCCACTGCCAACCCCGCAGAATCCGCCAGCGTGTTGTTGGGGTGCAGACCCACCGCCGACAACACCAGATCGGCTTCCAGCCGCTCGCCCGTACTCAGTTCAACCACAAAGCCCCGACCAGCGGCGTGAACCGCACCCGCTAGCGCGCCAAACACAAAGCGCACGCCCGCAGCCGCCAGCTTGCCGGCAAACCATTCGCCGGCCTGCGCTGGCAACAGACGCGGCAACGGCGTAGCTGCAGATTCCACAACTACCGGTTCAATTCCGCGCGCAAGCAGGTCATTGGCAAATTCACAACCGATCAGCCCGCCACCCAAAATAACGACGCGCTTGACGCCTTCGAGCTTGCCGGAAAAATACGCAAAATCATCCAGATGATTGACGGACAAGACCTCATCCGCCGCATCACCACCCAACCGCAAGCGCACCGGCTCGGCCCCCACCGCCAGAACAAGATCCCGATACGGTTGCACCTGCCCGTCAGAGAGCATCAGCATCTGCTTTTCACGGTCAATGCCTACCACCTCGGTACGCGCAAAAATGGTGGCATTGAGTTCAGCCTCCATTTTCTCGGCCGACTTCATCACCAGTGTTGCCGGGGTTTTGTTACCGGCCAGCGCATTGGACAACATGGGCTTGGAGTAGAAGTCGGCGGCATCACCAGCAATGACGATCAAGCCGGTTTCAGTATCGAGTTTGCGAAACTCGCGGGCGAAGTTGTAACCGGCCAGACCGGCCCCGATGATAACGACAGGCAATGCCATAAATGAATTAGCTCCAGCGCCATCCAGACGGATAGCAGCTTCAAAACGGGATAACGAAAACAGGGTGCGACAGACAGCACTTCCAACCATCAACCCTCTGCCGAACTCAGGCGGCGACAGCGACCGGGTCTTGCGTACTGATAAAGGTTACTTCTGGCAGATCGCTCGCCAACATGGCATTGCGCACCGCCTCAACTGCGGCCAGCCGCGGGAAATTGCGTCGCCAGGCCAGCACGACACGTCGGGTCGGCACCGGATCGGTGAACGGGCGAATACTCAGCAACGATTCATCTGCAGCAGTAACAGAGGTGGCCGGCAATACGGTCACCCCGATGCCACCCGCCACCATATGGCGGATGGTCGTCAGCGAAGACCCTTGCAGCGTTCGCTGCAAACTGCCCGTGGGCAGACTTTCCCGATTCAGATCCGGACAGGTCTGCAGCACGTGATCGCGGAAACAATTACCCGGTGAGAGCAACAGCACGTTCTCTTCAGCCAGCATAGAGGCATCAATGGCGCTTTCTTTCTCCCAGTGATGCCCTTTGGGTGTGGCAACCACAAATGGCTCGTCGTAGACCGCTTGCGTCGCAATACCAGGCTCGTGGAATGGCTCCGCCAGAATGGCGACATCAATTTCGCCCTGCTTGAGCATTTCGGCCAGGCGACCGGTGTAGTTTTCTTCCAGCAGAATCTGCATTTGCGGCGCCGCTTCGCGCAAGTGCGGAATCAAATGCGGTAGCAGGTACGGACTGATGGTATAGATAATGCCCAGCCGCAAAGCGCCCGCCAGCGGGTCTTTACCCTGCTCGGCCAGTTGTTTGACCACCTGGACTTCTTCCAGCACACGCTGCGCCTGCTCGACCACGCGCTCGCCAATCGGCGTGAGTGTCACCTCACCGGCCGCGCGTTCGAACAAGGTGACCCCCAACTCATCCTCCAGCTTCTTTACCGCCACCGATAACGTCGGCTGCGATACAAAACAGCTATTGGCGGCGCGACCAAAGTGGCGCTCACGCGCCACTGCCACGATATAACGCAGTTCTGTCAGGGTCACTTGCGCCCTCCTTGCCAGGCACGTACCAGCCATGCCGCCGCGATCAACGCCAGGAACAACACCAGCGTCCAGCACGGCAGCGACAGGCCGAGAAATTTCCAGTCAATCACCGCACACTCGCCATGCCCGACCAGTACCGAGCGGAACACCTGCAGCCACGGCTGGTTATCCAGCATGTACTCAAGGCCGGGCCCGCAAGAGCCCAGCGACGATTTGTCAGTCAGAAAATACTGCAAATAAACCTGACGAGCCGAGACACTGGCGCCCGCCAGCCCCACAAGGGTGAGCAACGCTGGCCAGAACCAGGTGGCACGACGCAAGGGGAACAGCGCCGCCAGCAAAGAAACAAAGCCGAAAGAGATAATGCCGACGCGCTGAAAGATACACAGCGGGCACGGACTCAGGAATTCTTGATACTGCAAGTACAGCGCGTAACCGATAGCACCACCGCAAATCAGGCTCAGTGCCAGAAAACCCAGCCGCCAACGAACGAACATAACTCACCTTCTCACAGGAAACACGTTTGGGAAATTGCCCGGCAAAACGCCAGTCATCGCGGGTAAAAACGCCAGCGGGCAACATGACCTGCAGTGGGAATCGTCAGCATGTGCTTGTCCTGCTGATCGATTGATTTTTTCAATCAATATTCTACCAGCAAAGATTATGTCGATGACAAGCCTGTACACGCCCCGCCCCGGCGTGATGTCTCAGTCAGCCAGAAACTGTTCCAGTTCCCGGCGCCGCTTCATGGCATCGCGGTACCCAAGCTTGATGAGCTGACGCACATAATCGCCATGAAACAGCAGATAGCTGGAAAGAACAGAACCCTGCCGTCTGAACGCCCCCAGCCCGCCCAGCAAGAAGCGCAATCCAGGCGGAAACCGCTTGCGGTGCGGCATGACAAGACGCTCCAGCGGGCGCGATGGCGCAATCGTCAATACTTCCAGCGGACGCAGGCTGGTGCGATGCGCGGCGAGGACATCTTCAGACAGCAAGGAGATGGTGTTATTGACGCGCTGGACCCGCTCCAGATCAGCCTCAAGCGCATCCAGAAACACGCTGTTGAGCAAATGCCCCGTTACCTGTGCCAGGGAGGGATACTCGTTGACCTTTTCCCGGGCCGGTGGCTCGGCATGCGGCGCTACCCCGATCACCAGCAGCTTGCTCGCCCCCAGATGAATGGCCGGACTAAGGGGCGCAATCTGCCGCACAGAACCATCACCAAAGTATTCGCGGTTAATGCGGGCGGCCGGAAAAACCAGCG